>NZ_JBVVUG010000031.1:0-97500 GCF_055809615.1 Algoriphagus sp. 10J20-15 | reverse complement strand
GCACGCGAGCTGGGTTCAGAACGTCGTGAGACAGTTCGGTCCCTATCTGTTGCGGGCGTGGGAAGTTTGCGAGGACCTGACCTTAGTACGAGAGGACCGGGTTGGACTGACCGCTGGTGTACCGGTTGTGATGCCAATTGCATTGCCGGGTAGCTACGTCGGGAAGAGATAAGCGCTGAAAGCATCTAAGTGCGAAACTCCCCTCAAGATGAGACTTCCAAATAGGGCCGTCAGAGACGATGACGTTGATAGGCTACAGGTGTAAAGGCAGTAATGTCATAGCCGAGTAGTACTAATTGCCCAAAAGCTTACCCTACGTTTGTTACAGTTTCTGCAAAGACATGTTAGTAAAGTTGGGTGTCGGATGTCGGTTGACCGATGTAGACTCCACTTGAACTTAAGATATTAGATACAGGTATGGTAACTGATCACTACGCACTGTATCCTTACAATTTAGGCGGCCTAGCGCAGGGGTCCCACCTCTTCCCATCCCGAACAGAGAAGTTAAGCCCTGCAGCGCCGATGGTACTGGGGTTACACCCGGGAGAGTAGGTCGCCGCCTCATTTATTCAAAGCCAGCTTTAAACAGCTGGCTTTTTTGCGTTTATGCCTATCCTGTTTACCAGAACAAACCTCCCTCAATCTTTAACAGAAAGTATTTATACTGGCCCTAATTTTCTAAAGTTTAAAGACGCGTTCGTAAATGCTTGGCACATTACTCCTCTTTGTAATGGTTATCATTCTTTTTATTTGTATTTTTTCATAACGTATAGTAAGTCAACAATAGTTTAGAAGATGACTTATGTCATATTTTTCCTTGCTTTTCCTCAGGAATAGTGCTTTTTCAATACCATACTTTCGTGACATAATAGGTTTGAAAGGCATTCAATTAGTTTATGTGTTATTGCTTAGCAAGGATAGATGAATTAGGATGTTTGTTTGAATAACTTTTAAGATCGATAGCAATGATTGTGGATAAATTTCCAACAAGTACAATGACATGCTTTCACTGCGGTGAAGATTGCAATGACATGGTGATTGTTTCGCAGGAAAGAAACTTTTGTTGCCAGGGTTGTAAGTTGGTTTACGAAGTACTATCTGAGAATGATCTTTGTTCTTATTATGATATTGAAAGTCATCCTGGAGAAAGCCAGAAGAGCAAGAAACTTCAATCCAATCGGTTTGATTACCTTGATGATCAGGAAACTGCGAACCATCTCCTTGACTTCTGTAATCAAACTGAAAGTCATATCACTTTTAACATCCCGGCTATCCATTGCGCATCATGCATTTGGCTTCTGGAAAATCTAAATCAAATCAATTCAGGTGTTTTTTATAGTCGAGTTGATTTTATTAAAAAGAAGGTTCAGATTAAAATTCTTCATAATAAGGTTTCTATCAAAGAGCTAGTAAGTCTCCTCTCTACGATAGGATATGAGCCTAGAATTAACCTTTCTAACCTTGATGAAAAATCAAAATTAGGAATCGACAAGCGCCTAATTCAGCGTCTTGCAGTTGCCGGGTTTTGCTTTGGAAATATGATGCTTTTTAGCATACCTGAATATTTTTCTGAAGCTGAATTGATCGACTCTTCTTTTCGAGGGCTTTTTAGCTATCTAAATGTAATTCTTGCTATTCCAGTCGTTATTTACTCCGCAAGTGACTACTACCTATCTGCATGGAATTCGATTAAGCAAAAGCAGATCAATATGGACGTCCCAATTGTACTTGGGATTATTTCGCTATTTGTTTATTCTCTTTGGGAAATATTCGCTTTTCAACAATCAGGCTATATGGATAGCCTTGGTGGACTATTGTTCTTTTTATTACTGGGGAAGATCTACCAACAAAAGACTTTTTCAACACTGGAATTTGACAGGGATTACAAGTCTTATTTTCCAATAGCAGTTACCAGAATAGTTAAGGATCAAGAAAACGTTATTCCGTTGTCCAGCCTGAAAGTAGGTGATGTGATTTTGGTTAGGGATGAAGAGTTGATTCCAGCGGATGCACTTTTATTAAGTACTAAAGCCAATATAGATTTTAGCTTTGTGACTGGGGAAGAAGTTCCTGTTCCAAAGCAAAAAGGTGAATTGGTTTATGCTGGTGGACGTCAAAAGGGAGATGCCATTTTATTAACCGTACAAAAGTTGCCTTCTCAAGGATATCTAACCGATTTGTGGAATAATGAGTCTTTTGAGAAAGGTAACAAGAAACTACTGGAGCCTTTATCAAACAAAATCAGCTCGGTATTTACATGGTCTGTTCTGTTGATCGCATCTTTAGCTTTTACCTATTGGTCGTTTATTGACTTTTCCACAGCCATCAAAGTTTTTGCTTCAGTGCTAATAGTGGCTTGTCCATGTGCTCTGGCTATGTCTACGCCTTTCACTTTAGGAAATACGCTAAGAATTTTTGGTAAAAGTAAATTTTATTTAAAAAATGCTGCTGTAGTTGAGCGACTTGCTTTGATCGATACTGTAGTTTTTGATAAAACAGGGACACTTACTGATCCAGCGAATGCAAACATAAATTATATGGGTGAGCCACTGTCTGAAGACAGTAGAAGTATATTGAAAGCAATGGTGGAGCGTTCTTCTCATCCACTCAGCAATAGAATCAATAGTTGGTTAGGTAATCAAACTGGATTACTCCTTGAGAAGGTTATCGAAGTCAAGGGGGCGGGAATTGAAGCTATTTTCAAGAATCAATATTTTAGACTGGGTTCAGCTGAGTTTACGGGCTACACAAATAAAATCGATAATCAAAAAGGTAATGTAGTCTACTTAACTGTTGAAGGACAAGAACTAGGTTATTTCCAAATTGAATCTGGGCTAAGAGAAAAGGCAGGAGAAGTCGTCAATCAACTTAAGGATGATTATGATCTTCATGTATTATCAGGGGATTATCCTCATGAGCAAACTTACTTGGAGGAAAAGCTTGGTCGAGAGATTAACTATAATTTCAAGCAAGGTCCAACGGATAAGCTTCATTATCTACGGGCTCTAAATCGTTCTCACTGCACACTTATGCTGGGCGACGGGTTAAATGATGCAGGAGCGTTGCAGGAGAGTGAGGTAGGTGTGGCATTGTCAGATCGTGTTTCTCACTTTTCTCCAGCCAGTGATGCGATCATGGATTCAGCTGTTTTTGGGAAAATCCCAGGCTTTTTCGAGTTTTGCGAAATCCAGCAGACTCATAATAAAAGCCAGCTTTGTGTTAAGTCTATTGTACAACTTAATTGGGCTAGGGCTTGCTGTGCAAGGACTGTTGAGCCCTGTAATTTGTGCTATTTTGATGCCCTTGAGTAGTATTTCTGTGGTTGTTTTTACGACGTTGACCACCAATTTTGTTGCCTGGAAAAGGGGATTGTTAACTTCAAAACCATTTTAGTATGGAGGTTATTTTTCTATTAATCGCAATCAGTCTGTTATTAGCAAGCAGTTTTCTTTTCCTTTTTTTCAAGGCAATGAAAGACGGCCAATTTGATGATAATTATACTCCTTCAATAAGAATACTCTTTGATAACAAATCGAAAAAAACAAATAAAGATCAACCATCAAAACCCGATTCCTATGAATGACACTATGCTGGAGAGGTTTCAATATGACAATAAGATTGTTAAATATTTTGGAGCTGCCACAATTATCTGGGGCGTAATAGGGATGCTAGTCGGCGTTCTTGCGGCCACTCAGTTATTACTTGCCAGAAGCTAATTTAGGCAATCCCTATACTACTTTTGGGCGAATTCGCCCACTACACACCAATGCGGTAATTTTCGCTTTTGTTGGGAATGCAATTTTTGCAGGGGTGTATTATTCCATGCCTAGGTTGCTGAAAGCTCCTATGTGGAAGAAATCACTCAGCTGGTTTCACTTCTATGGTTGGCAAATAATTATTCTTTCAGCTGTCCTTACTTTGCCTTTAGGGCTGACTTCGTCTAAAGAATATGCAGAACTAGAATGGCCTATCGATATTGCAATAGCTATTGTTTGGGTAGCTTTTGGAGCCAATATGATAGGTACGATTCTTAAACGTAGAGAGCGTCATATGTACGTCGCAATCTGGTTTTATTTGGCATCATTCATTACAGTAGCTGTCTTACATATCGTGAACTCATTAGCGTTGCCGGTAACGTTATTTAAAAGTTATTCTGCCTATGCAGGTGTGCAGGACGCGTTGGTGCAATGGTGGTATGGTCACAATGCTGTAGCATTTTTCCTTACTACACCATTCCTTGGTTTGATGTATTATTTCTTACCAAAGGCTGCAAATAGACCTGTTTACTCTTATAAACTTTCAATCATTCACTTTTGGTCTCTGATTTTCCTATACATGTGGGCAGGTCCTCACCACTTGCTCTACACCTCTCTTCCTGAGTGGGCACAAGTACTAGGAACTGTGTTTTCCGTGATGCTTTTGGCTCCGTCTTGGGGAGGTATGGTAAATGGCCTGTTGACTTTAAGAGGTGCTTGGGATAAAGTGACAAATGATCCCGTCCTGAAATTTATGGTGGTAGCCATCACCGCCTATGGTATGGCAACTTTTGAGGGACCAATGCTTTCCTTTAAAAATGTAAGTGCGATAGCTCACTATACTGATTGGATAGTTGCACATGTTCACGTCGGAGGTTTGGGTTGGAATGGGTTCCTGACTTTCGGTATGCTCTACTGGATGTGGCCTAGATTATTTAAGACGACCATTTATTCCACTAAGTTGGCCAACACACACTTCTGGCTTGGCGTTTTGGGAATCATTTTCTATGCCTTACCAATGTATGTGGCTGCTTTGACTCAATTCTTAATGTTGAGGGAATTTGATGAGATGGGTAAACTGGCTTATGGTAATTTCCTTCAAACAGTAGTAGAATTAGTGCCAATGTATATGCTTCGGGCATTTGGAGGGTTACTCTATGTGAGTGGAGCAATTCTTATGGGCTATAACATGTTTAAAACTGCTCAGCAAGGTACGTTTGTAGCGACTGAAGAAGACTCAGCACCTGCACTTTCTAAATCGTATAAGCCAGTGGGAGAGTTTTGGCACAGAGCATGGGAGAGAAAGCCAATTTTCTTTGCCATATTAGCTACCGTTGCTATTTTGATTGGTGGCGTAGTGGAGATTGTTCCTACTATTTTAGTAAAATCAAATATACCGACTATCAGTTCGGTAAAGCCTTATACTGCTCTGGAGCTAGAAGGCAGAGATATTTATATCAACAATGGATGTGTGGGCTGCCACTCCCAGATGATTCGACCATTTAGGTTTGAAACTGAACGCTATGGCGAGTATTCTAAAGCGGGTGAATTTGTATATGATCGACCATTTCTTTGGGGATCTAAGCGCACAGGTCCAGATCTTCATCGTGTAGGAGGTAAATACCCAGATAGTTGGCATTATTTCCATATGGAAGATCCTCGAAGTATGTCTCCTGGATCGTTAATGCCTCCATATCCATGGTTGAAAACCAATGAGCTAGATTATTCAGATTTGCCTGCAAAGATCAGAACGATGCAGAAACTTGGCGTTCCTTATCCTGAGGGGTATGATCAAAAAGCAGTTGAAGACCTAGAAGCACAGGCTGCTAAAATCGCTATAAATCTGGAAGATGCAGGAGTGGCAGTAATGCCAAATACTGAAATTGTGGCATTGATTGCATATCTGCAGCGATTGGGGACAGATATCAAAGTTTCATCATCTAACTAGTCGGAAATCATGTACAAAGAAGTATTAAGATCGATCGAAAATGTGGAAGTATTCCCGGTGGTTTCTCTGGTGATATTTGTTCTGTTTTTTATAGGGATTACCATTTGGACCATTCGTGTTCCAAAAGATGTAATAGACCATATGAGTTCTTTACCAATGGATGATGATAACGAATTAACCGACAAACAGCCATGAAAAAATTACTAACCCTATTTGCATTCAATGGTCTTTTGGTTTCTACTCCAGTTTTGGCGCAGGAAGTGTCAGGGGGATTGACAGCCATGGACTCCAATCAAATGACTCTATTGATAATTATTGGAATCATTATAGGAGTAATTATTTTGCTCCTGGTTCTGATGATATATCTGATGTCGTTTATTTCTACCGTTTTCCAAAAAGAAAACCCTGAACTAGCAGAAGAACCGAGCTGGTGGGAATCATTTAAGTTAAAGTTTGTCACAGGTGATGTGCAAGAGGAGCAAACAAAAGATAAGTTAATGACAGACCATTCGTATGATGGTATTCAGGAGCTTGACAACTTTATGCCTCCCTGGCTTCAATATGTCTTTTTTGGTACTATCTTGATCGCTGTAGGTTACTTCGGGTTCTATACGGTGCTCGGTTATGGTAAGACTGGTATTGAGGAATATCAGGAAGAAGTAAGGATAGCAGCGATAGAAGCTGCAGCTAGAGGCGAGAGTGCGCTTGCATCGCTTGATGAAACCAATGTGACGCTTGATAATTCTGAAGCAGCTTTGTCTACGGGAAATACTATTTTTCAAGCGAACTGCGCTGCTTGTCATGCTGCGGATGGTGGAGGAGGTGTAGGACCGAATCTTACGGATTCATATTGGCTGCACGGCGGGGATATCAAAGATCTATTCTCTGTAATAAAATATGGTGTCATTTCTAAAGGCATGGTGCCTTGGGAAGATCAGCTTAACCCTAAGGAAATTCAGGAAGTGGCAAGCTTTATTTTAAGTCTTCAAGGCACTACTCCTGCTGCTCCAAAGGACCCACAAGGAGAATTGTATGAAGGGGGTGCTGGAGAACCAGCTATGGAATCTGTTGCTCCTGCAGATACCACTTCAGTTGCGAGAGATACCACAGCGATAGCTGAATAAATTAATCCTACCGGGAGTCAGCCGATTCCCGGTAGTAATCAGCCTACGATCATGGCAAAAAAGAACCCACATTTAAATCCTGAAACATTTAGAGACTCATTAGCAACTGTCTTGGATGATGGGAAGCGGAATTGGGTTTATCCAAAAAAAGTAAAAGGGTTCTTTTACAAATACAGGACCTACCTTTCTTGGATACTCTTGGGAATTTTGTTTGCTGGACCATTTATTAAAGTGGACGGTAGGCCTTGGCTTCTGTTCAATATTTTTGAGCGGAAATTCATCATTTTCGGAGCAGTATTCTGGCCTCAGGACACCTATTTGCTTATTTTTCTTCTTCTGATATTCTTTGTCTTTGTCATTCTCTTCACGGTAGCTTTTGGGAGAGTATGGTGTGGTTGGGCCTGTCCTCAGACGCTATTTATGGAAATGGTTTTCCGTAAAATAGAATACTTGATTGAGGGAGATGCAAATCAGCAAAGAGCGTTGAATGCGCAGCCCATGGAACCAGGAAAAGATCGTCAAGAAATCAATTAAGATTACTGTCTTTGCTTTTATATCTCTTCTAATTGGCCATTTGGTAATGGCATATTTGGTTGGGGTAGATTCTGTGGTAGAAATAGTTTCTTCACCACCGACAGCACATATGGCAGGATTTATAGGTTTGATCGCATTCTCTGGCATCTTCATGTTTGTTTTTACATGGTTTAGAGAGCAGGCCTGTTTAGTGGTTTGCCCTTATGGTAGACTACAAGGCGTGATGCTGGATAATAACTCCATCAATGTGATGTATGACTATGTTCGTGGAGAGCCAAGAGCACCTATCCGAAAAAATGCTACCGAGAATGCAGATAAGGGAGATTGTGTGGACTGTAATCTTTGTGTACAGGTTTGCCCGACGGGTATAGATATTCGAAATGGCATACAGATGGAATGTGTAAACTGTACTGCATGCATAGATGCATGCGACGAGGTAATGGTGAAAGTAGATCGACCAAAAGGCTTGATCCGATATGCATCAGAGAATAGTATCAAACAAGGTTTTCAAAAGCTATTGACTGGAAGAGTAAAGTCTTATATCGTAGTTTTGGTTTTGCTGTTAACGGTTTTCGTTTCCTTAATTGCTACGCGAGATGATATTTCTGCTACAATTACTAGATTTCCGGGGATGACTTATCAAGAACGGGAAGATGGAAAGGTCACTAATCTCTATCAAATAACGTTGATCAATAAAACCTTTGAGCCTCAGGAGGTCGAGTTGAAGTCCCTGGCTGAAGGAATGGATGTAGAGATTGTAGGGGCTCAGCATCTGGTTTTGGATGCACAATCTAAATTTGAAGGAAGGTTCTTTTTGGTAAGAAATCAAGATGAGGTGAAAGTGAATCAAGAAAAAGTAGAATTGGCTCTTTTTTACAAAGGAGAGAAGATTGACGAGATTGAGACGAATTTCACAGCACCAATTAAGTGAGTTTAAAAATTAATCAGATGCAATTATGGATTGGGGAAAGGGTATAGTACTTACAATTATAGGCTTTGTTGCACTGATTTTGACCATGGTGGTGATCTCTGTGCGAATGGATGGTATTGAGTTGGTGACAGAAAATTACTACGAAGAAGAAATAAAATACCAAGACAGGATTGATGAATCTAAATCTGCTGACGATTTAGACCGAGAAGTGATTTCTTTTGATGTGCAATCCAAAGTCATAGAATTTGACCTGCCGAATGGTACAAAAGGGTTTCTCCAACTTTTCCGTCCTTCTGATTCTTCTTTGGATCAAAAAATGAACTTTGAAGTAACGCATTCTGGAATTACTCAAATCCCTCTGAAAGAACTTAAACCTGGTTATTGGAAAGTTCAGCTCAAATGGACTGAAAATGGGATTGATCATTATCAGGAAAAAAAGATCACACTATAAATGCTCTGGACTGCCTTCATACTTGGGTTTTTGGGCTCATTCCACTGTGTGGGAATGTGTGGGCCAATTGCTTTGGCCGTAGGCGGAAGTGGGAGCAAATCATTCTTCTATAATAAGATTCTATATAACCTTGGCAGAAGTATAACTTACGCTTTGCTTGGGCTAATTATTGGCAGTATAGGATTTTCCTTGTCATTGGCGGGAGTACAGCAAGGCTTCTCAATTGCCATGGGAGTCCTCATACTGATTATGGCACTTTCATATAAAAAATCCGATCAATTTTTAACTATCCCAGCACTTTCCGGAATAGTGATGTGGGTAAAAAGACAACTAAATCGATTTCTGAAAGCTGGAGGCCCATTTGCTTTCTTTGGTGTAGGTTTAGCTAATGGCTTACTTCCATGCGGAATGGTCTACATGGCGTTAATAGCAGCTTTGGCCTTCCAAAGTCCTCTACTTGGAGCCACTTACATGTTTTTCTTCGGTATGGGTACGATTCCTCTACTTCTTGTATTAATGTTTTCAGGATCTTGGGTTCCAGTTGGAGCAAGGCAAAAAATCCAAAAAGCCATTCCCTACCTCGGTGTCCTTATAGGACTTCTATTTATTTTCCGTGGACTCGGATTAGGGATGTTTTTCAGCCCCGATCTTCAAGTTTTTGATTATGGTAGTCAGCAGGTCGAAATTACCATGTGTCCCTAAACCGTCTGGCTGAAAAGGGTTTTTTTAGCTTGATTTTTTGACAGGCGAAGGTCGATCTGAGAGCAGATATTTCGAATAAAGTTCATTCCTCTTTGGGATACTTTGATCAGAGTGGAATCTATGGAAATAAGACCGTCTAATTCCATTTCTCTTAGGTTCCAAACTTGAGTTTCTGAAAACTGCTCCCAGACTTCAACTGGGATTTCAGCTTCTTTTCTACAAATCAACTCAAGAATTATACTTCTAATTTGTAGGTCAATTTTGCTGAGTCTGTGTCCTTTTTGTATAGACCATTCTCCTTTCATCGTCTCAGCTTTATAGCGCTCAATAGTCTTGTCATTTTGCGCATAAGCATAATACACGTCACTGATACTACTGGCTCCCAGCCCAATGAGAATTTTAGAAGGCAAGGTAGTGTATCCCATAAAGTTTCTATGCAAAGAGCCTTCGTTTTTTGCTAGGGTCAAAGGATCGTTTTCAAGGGCAAAGTGGTCCATACCTATCTCTACGTATCCCATTTTTACAAGAAGAGTTCTTCCGAATGTATAAAGTTCACTCTTCTCGGTCTCTGTTGGCAAGAAATGCTCGAAGCTCTGCTGTGCAGGAAATGCACTAGGCAAGTGAGCATAACTATAAAATGCTATCCGGTCAGGTTTTAACTCATTTACTTTATTAAATGTGTCGCTTAGACTGTTGATAGTTTGATGTGGCAATCCGTAGATCAAATCAAAATTTATAGAATTGTAGCCTAAAATTCGCGCAGAATCTGTCGCGTATTTTACTTTCTCAAATGGCTGGATCCGATGGATGGCTTTCTGAACTTTCTCATCAAAATCCTGAATTCCATAGCTTACACGGTTGAAGCCCAGATCGCTCAGTGTTTTTAAATGTTCAAAACTTGTATTGTTCGGATGTCCTTCAAAGCTAAACTCAGCATTAGGACTGATAGCTGAGCCTTTCAGAATAGTTGAAATCAAATGATCCAGACTTGAAGGATCAAAAGAAGGTGGGAGTTCCACCGCCTAGATGGATTCCAGATATTATAGGGCGGGACTTAAATATCGCCTTATATTTTTCCCATTCGGCAAGCAATGCTTCGATGTAAGGATCTTGGACTTGTTTGTTTTTGGTAATTCGTTTGTTGCAGCCACAGTAGGTGCACAAGCTTTCGCAGTAAGGCAAGTGGATGTAGATAGAAATCCCTTCTTTCTCACCAAAGTTTATAAATGCTTTCTTTACCAGGTCATTCCAATCCTGAGGTTCTAAGTTATTTTCCCAAAGAGGAACGGTAGGATAAGAAGTGTATCTGGGAGCAGGACTGTTGTACTTTTTGACTAATTCGGCTGAATTCGGCATTTGGATTTGCTTTTTTGCAAATAACGCCCTTCATTTTATTATCCTATATGATAGCTGAAGGCAAAATTAATGACTAAA
Organism: Algoriphagus sp. 10J20-15; assembly: GCF_055809615.1. Classification (NCBI taxonomy): domain Bacteria; kingdom Pseudomonadati; phylum Bacteroidota; class Cytophagia; order Cytophagales; family Cyclobacteriaceae; genus Algoriphagus; species Algoriphagus sp. 10J20-15. The sequence goes on along the minus strand of NZ_JBVVUG010000031.1, from coordinate 86,621 downwards.
GTCAGTTCCCAAACTTTCTCTAATTCTTGCTTATTAAAGTTATTAATCAAGTAGGAAGTTATTTAAGAAACTGCTTTTCAATCCCAGCCAAACAAAGAATAAGATCAAACCCCAAAATAGGTATATGCGATAGTAATCTGCGGTTTCCTTGTAGCGATTTTCTATCACTTCTGTCTTTTCTAAGGTGTCTATTCTATCAAAAATAGAAGCTAGGGTACCTCCATCAGCAGCTCTGAAAAATTCTCCATTGCCAACCTTGGCTATTTCTCGCAGTGTGGTTTCATCTAAATAGCTTTCTACCATCTGAGGTCTTCCAAAGAAATCTGTACCATAAGGAACGAGACCATCCTTGCCCATGGCAATCGTATAAAGCTTGATATCCAGTGCGGCGGCTAGGTTTGCAGCGAATAAAGGATCTACATTACCTGCATTACTTTCACCGTCACTAAGCAGGATCATTACCTTAGAAGCAGACTCGGATTCCTTCATTCTATTGGTGCCGGCTGCTAATGCTGAGCCAATAGCAGTTCCTTTTGCCTCCATCATGCTGAATGATATTTCTTGCACCAAATCTGTTAGTAGCTCATAGTCATTTGTTAAAGGGGCCAATGAATACGCCTCGCCTGCGAATACCACCATGCCAATCCTATCTCCAACTCTGCCATTTATAAACTCCGTAGCGGTAGCTTTAGCCGCTTCAAGACGATTAGGAGTGAAATCCTGCAAATCCATGGATTCGGAAATATCCAAAACCAGCATGATGTCTATGCCCTCTGTATATTGCTCCACTCGCTCATTGCTGCGCTGTGGTCGAGCTAAAGCAATTACAAGCATAATGAGGAACAGATAGAAAAAGCCAGCGGGAATTAGGCGTAAATAAGTCCAAGGGTTGTTATTCGCGATTCGTTTTGGAAGGGAAAGCTCGAGAACAGGGTTTTTCAAGAACTTAACAAAAGTTCTAAAAAGAATGAATACTGGAATAATCCAGATCAAATTCAATAAAATCGGATTTTCCCATTCGAAACTTTTGAAGGTCTCAGGCAGAAGCCATGACCAGCTAAAGAATTCAGACAGCTGCTCTCTCATGCTTGATTTTGGTTTGTTTTTCCTGATATTTCTCTCTTGCCACTTCTAATAAATAGCTTGTTGCCTCTTCGCTTTCAGACGATTCTCCGGCATAAATAATCAAATCTATCGCTCTGAGCGCTTTGAAAATCTCAAGATTATCCAATCGCTCACCTATTTCGCTGGAAGTCCATTCTTTAATTGGAAGATGAGTGATACTCTCCATATATCCTTTCCAAAGACCAATTACTTCATCTGCAGATTCAATGGATGGGGCTTTAGTAAGCAATGCAGTTTGGGTTTTCCATCTTTTTTCAAATTCTTCCCAACGTCTTTTCTCTCTTCTTTCCTTCCAATATTCTTGGAATTTATCTGCAAAAAGGAAGTAAATAACTCCGAGTAACAGCAACACGCCACCTAGAATAATGCCTATAATAATCCAGTTGAAGGATTTTTCTAAGGATTGGTAAATGTTATTCTGTTGGAAGACAAGCTGTTCTGGAATGCTGTCTAGTGTAAGTTTCAGCTTCAGTTCCGCCTCCATTGGATAATGGACCACACTGTCATACCTAGCGAGTTCATATACCGGCAACGTCAGGTAGGAAGTTGGGTCTAACGAGAAGTTGGATACAAAATAGACTGTACTGTCTTGTGTTATGCTATCCTGAGTATAAGATATATACGTCTTTTTTTCGAGTAATACCATCGGAGAAAAATCGAAGGTAGAATCAGGAAAAATAATCTGGGTGGATTCTGGATACGTTGCCTTCAATACATAGCCGACCCGTTCGCCTATCTTAGCGGAGTCTTGCATGAAGTAGCCATCCACCTTTACCTGTTGCGCATTGCTCAGGTAGGGTATGAGTAGAAATAATAAGATTTTGAGCGTCTTAGCCACGTTTCATACTTTTGTTTCGGTACTTAAAAAGCTCTAGTAGAGGCCCAACTATATCCTGTGAGGTATCTATAGCTAGGTAGTTTATTTGATTCTTTTTACAGATATTCTTCAAATTCTCTCGCTCAGAAGTAAAGGTATCCGCTATTTTTTTAGAAAAGCTCCCAAATGCAGTATTCACCCAAGTTGTTTTCCCTTTCTCTTTATCAAACACTGGTATAATTCCCAAAGAAGGTAAAGCTGATTCACGAGGGTCCGTTAATTGGATTGCCACTACATCATGTCGCTCCGCCAAAGCTCGGAATGGGCGTTCGTAGCCTTCATCGATAAAGTCAGAAATAATTACAATTACAGCTCTTTTTTTGATAAGGTTTAGAGCAAACATAAACATCGAGTTCAGATCTGTCTTCAAGGAAATATTTTCATGATCAAAGATTCCTCGAATCATTTTTACTCCTTGTTTGCTTCCTTTTGAAGGGAGTATCAGCTTTTCGCGTTGATCTGAATAGCTGATTAACCCAACCTGACTTCCATCAAAAACCGCGGCAAGTGTTAGTACTCCCGCAATAATCTTTCCTTGATCAATTTTTTTATTTCCCGGCTGTCCTATATCCTGACTACCACTAATGTCTAAAAGAAAGAAAACTGACTGTTCCTTATCTTCTCGAAACGTTTTTACGAATGTGCCGTGTCCTTTTGCAGATACTTTCCATTCTATCGTACGAATATCGTCACCATACTGGTATGGACGGAGATCATCAAATTCCAACCCCGACCCTTTGAAAAGTGACTGATATTCTCCTTGCAGGTGATTATTGGCCACCTTTCGGATCATGATTTCGTATTTTCTGAGCTTGCTGAATAATTCGTTCATAAATGGTGATTTGAACGGCCTAAGTTATGCTTCTAAGCTGAATTATAAAATTTCAGTTACATGAAGGGTGGAGAGATTTTCCGTTAAAAAAACCTAATTTTGACCTGTGAAAAGATTTCTGATACTAAGTTTTTGCATCATTTCCCTTGTAAGTTGTAATTCTAGCAATAAGCCAATTGGTCTCTTGCCCGAAGATAAGATGGTGGAAGTGTTGATAGATATTCATATTACTGAGGGACTTACGAGCGCTATGCCAATAGCATATGATTCATCAAAAGTGCTTTATAATTTGCTTGAAAAAGATGTTTTCATCAAACATCAAGTGAGTGATTCAGTTTTCACACAGAGCATGTTGTATTACCTGCGTGATCCTTCAGAAATGGAGCGAATTTATTCTCGCGTGGTAGATTCACTTATGGTAAGAGAATCTACCGGCGGTACTGGATAGACCAATTCTAATGCAAGACAAAGGACCGCTGAGAATTTTCTGTACTGTTACATTTAGACTGTAGTACGCTGATCATCTTGATTTTCATACGAGTAGCTATTGGCTTCTCCCATCAATCGAATTTTTGTAGTATGGCAGGCGCCTTCAATTTTTGTGAGGTGGTTTAATAATCCATTCATGAAACTTGATTGGTGTATTTTTAGTTAACCATCTTACTCGAATCATAAATTTTCATTTGCCTCAATGCTGCCGAGGTTTTCCGTTAATAAACTTAATTTTGATCTGTGAAAGGATTTCTGATCTTCGGTTTTTTTATTCTACTAATAGTAGGGTGTGTTTCTGAAACTGAGCCAGAAGACTATTTGTCTCAGGACAAAATGGTTGAGGTACTGATAGATATCCATAGCACAGAGACCCTTGTTCAGGAAATGCCATTTTCGAATGATTCCTTGAATGCGCTTTATAAACAGTTAGAAAAAGATGTTTTTCTCAAACATGAAGTGAGTGATTCTGTTTTTACCAAAAGTATGTTGTATTACCTCCGTGATGTTGCTGAAATGGAGCGGATTTACTTCCGAGTATTTGATTCTCTTGATGTAAGAGTAAAAGAAATTGACCAATATTAATGCTATACCCTCGTAATCTCGAACACAAAGTAAATTTCATTAAAGTCAAAGAACTCCTCAAAACCGAGTGTACCTCCCCACTTGGAATGCAATATGTGGATCGTTTGGCTTTCTCATCAGATTTTAATCTGGTGACCAAATTACTTGATCAAACCGAGGAATTTCGCCAGATTTTAATCTCCGGAGACCTTTTTCCTTCTTCTAATTTCACCAATCTGAACCCCTATTTAGAGAAAGCCAAACTGGAGAACGCTTTTCTTGATGTGGAGGATTTTTATGAGATCAAACTTTCTCTGGATACACTCAGAGGTTGTATTTCCTTTTTTCAGAAAAGAGAAGAAGAATATCCAGTACTCAGCCAGCTACTAGGATTGCTGATGGATCTCGATATGGGTTTACTCAAAGCGATTGAGCTAATAATCGATGAGAAAGGCAAGATGAGGAGCAATGCCAGTCGGGAATTGCAGCTTATCCGTACTCAGATATTGTATGAAGAAAGCCGTCTCCGGAAGGTGATGGATCGCGTCTTCAAGGAAGCCAGAGCAAAAGGACTTACCACGGAGGATTCTGCAATTACAGTGCGTTCAGGCAGATTAGTGATTCCCATTGCTGCAGAAAATAAGCGTAAACTCAGAGGTTTTATTCACGATGAATCAGCGACAGGGCAGACGGTATTTATGGAGCCGGAAGAGGCTTTGGATATCAATAATGAGATTCGCGACTTGGAGTATATGGAGCGCAGGGAGATTATCAAGATTCTCATTCAGCTGACTGATAAGATCCGACCTGCTATACCTGCCTTGAGGAAGGCAACAAATTTTCTTGGGCTAATGGATTTTATCCGTGCCAAAGCAAAATTTGCTCAAAAGACTGATAGCTGTAGACCGGAAATCACCAAGGAAAGACAATTAACTTGGACCAAAGCGCGACATCCCTTGTTGGAAATGGCGCTAAAGTCGCAGGGGAAAAACATCGTTCCGCTCGATGTAAAACTCAGTGGACATGAGCGCTTACTAGTTATCTCAGGGCCAAATGCCGGAGGGAAATCGGTGACCTTAAAAACCGTAGCACTTCTTCAGTATATGCTACAGTGTGGGATGCTTATCCCAGTGCACCCCGATTCCAAAAGCTCCTTATTTGATAATTTCTTTATAGATATTGGCGATGAGCAAAATCTGGAAAATGACCTAAGTACTTATAGCTCACACTTGATGAGTATGAAGCATTTTTCGCTTTTTGCAAATAAGAAAACCATACTTTTTATAGATGAATTTGGTACAGGTACAGAGCCGCAGTTTGGTGGTGCTATAGCCGAATCCATTCTATTGGCACTGAATAAACTCGGTGCGTATGGTGTGATTACGACTCACTACGGCAATTTGAAGCAAATCGCAAACAAAAACCAAGGTATGGTAAATGGCGCCATGCGTTACGATGTAGATAAGCTAGAGCCACTCTATCAGCTTGAAATTGGTAAACCGGGCTCTTCTTTCGCTTTGGAGATTGCTTCCAAAATTGGTATTCCTAGGGAGATTTTGAAGTATGCCAAAGAACAGATTGGTGAAGAGAGAGTTCGGTACGATAGATTACTCACTCAAGTAGAAAACGAGAAGAATCAATATTCCACTTTGCTAGCCGATGTGAAGGCAAAAGAACGTTTGTTGAAAACACGACTTCAGGAATATAATGAGCTGAAAGAGACCATGGAGACAACTAAAAAACGATATCTCCAAGAAGCAAAGCAGGAGGCCAAGCAATTATTAGATCAGGCAAACAAGAAAATTGAAGCTACTATTCGTGAGATTAAGGAAGGCAAGGCTGAGAAAGAGGTCACTAAGCTGGTGAGGAAAGATCTGGAGGAATTTAAAGAAACAGTCAGGCCTGAAAAGAATGTCGTCAAGAGTCCAGAGATAAAAATATTAGGTGGGAAAATAGGCGTAGGAGATTGGGTGAGACTTAAAGATAATGGAGCGATAGCAGAAGTGCTTCAGGTGAAAGGGAATGAAATTGAACTTTCCATCGGTGAACTCAAATCGAAAGTGAAACTTTCGAGATTAGAGAAGATATCTCAAGGTGAAGTAAAAAAAGAAAAGAAGGCTGCTGCCTCAAGAAGTGGGTATAATACCAATGAAAAGATGATGGATTATTCACCTAATCTTGATTTGAGAGGAAAACGAGGGGAAGAGATACTCTCATTGATTCAAACTTTCGTTGATGAAGGATTTATGCTTGGACTGAAAGATCTCAGAATAGTCCATGGAAAAGGCAATGGGATATTGAGAGATTTGACACGAAATTTTCTGAAAGACATGAGTCAAGTAAGACATATGGAGGATGAGCATGCAGACCGTGGTGGGGCAGGAGTCACGCTAATAACTCTGAAATAAACAAAAATGGGGAGCAAATTTGCTCCCCATTTTTGTTTAAAGATTAAGTCAGGTTATTTCTTAAGCAGATTGAAAGTGTAATTTCCTGCAACAGCTAACACTCCATTTACACGTGCACCTGGGGCAGGGATTGTGAAGGTAAGTGTTAAATTACTGTTGGTTTGCGTAAAAGAAATTTCCCTTCCAGCGGCTGGCTTGGTTCCTGAGAGCATAAACTTGTCGAAGTTTGTACCGGCGAAAGACCAGGAGCCCGAAGCATCAAAAATATCATTATTGTTTTTGGAAGTGTATGTTTTAGATGACCCTGAGGTCAATACCAGTTCAAAGCCGGAATATAGGTCTGTAACCGCCGTGCCGTCACGAAGGACAGATCCGCCGCCATCGACCCCCCACGTTTGAGTACCTGTACCTGTTAATGCTTCCGTGGCTATTTGTTCAGGAGTTTTGATTGGATCAGGATCAGGATCGTCTCCACCACAACTTTGAATAATGCACATGGCAAACGCTAGGATACAAAGTCTAATTATAGAAGATTTCATATGTTTATATTTGTTTTTCAGAGGATAGTTGGGATTGCGATTTTTTTCTGCTAGCTATTAGGTCTTGGGAAATTCAAACGCTTAATGTTTTCAATATGATCGAATAGATAGGCGTAATACTTAATTACCAGTGAATTTAAAGATAGGAATTAAAGTTTAATGCTAGTGTTCACTTATAATCTTCAAGTGCTATTTTTTGTTCACAAAACTCGTACTCTCTAGGCTCATTAGAACAAATTACTAGCGTTCTGTTTTGCGCATATTGATTTATCATTTCCTGATACCATTCTATACCCTTACGGTCGAGGTTAGAAGTTGGTTCATCCAGAAGTATAATTGAAACATCCGAAAAAAGGGCTAGCCCAAGTTTAAGCCTCTGTTTCATTCCGGAAGAAAATTGACTGATTTGCTTTGACTTATGTTGAGATAAGTAGAGCTTTTCTATGATTTCTTCCAAAGGGATGGAATCAAGGGGCTTTTTAAATTTAAAGTGGAAGTTGAGCAATTCTTCTAAACTGAATTCTTCAGGAACTTCCATATAGGGAGCGGAAATAGCCAGATAAGTAAACCAATCCGCTTCTGAGATTGATTTCTCATCAAGTGAATATTCTATTTTCCCGGATGTGATAGGGATTGCTCCGCTTAGACATTTCAGTAAAGTAGACTTCCCAGAACCATTACTTCCTGTAATTGCTAAAGAATTTCCTTGAGTCAATTCAAGGCTTAGATTTTTAAAAACCCATTCGTATTGGAAGCGTTTTGAAGCTTCTTCTAAGCGGATTTTTAACATTGTTAATTGATGTAGCCTTTCATCACACCTCTTTCAGAAGAGCGGATAAAATTCAAGATTTCATCCCGCTCTTTAGTAGCAGGTAAATTCACTTCAATTTCTTCCAAAGCACGACTGTTATTCATGCTGTTTAAGAAAAGGTAGCGATAGACTTCCTGAATGTGGGAAATAGATTCGCTGGAAAAGCCTCTTCTTCTTAAGCCAAGAGAGTTGACACCTGCATAAGAAAGTGGCTCACGTGCTGCTTTAGTGAATGGAGGTACGTCTTTTCTAACCAAAGAACCACCAGAAACCATGGCATGCATACCAATTTTAACGAATTGGTGAACAGCACTGGATCCACCCACGATCGCCCAGTCATCAATAGATACGTGTCCAGCAATTTGCACAGAATTGGCTATAATCACATGGCTCCCGATTACACAATCGTGTGCAACATGGACATAGGCCATAAGTAAGCAGTGACTTCCGATTACGGTTGTCTGCTTTTCTACTGTGCCACGGCTGATAGTCACGCATTCACGAATGGTGGTGTTGTCACCTATCATTACTGTAGAGTCTTCTCCTTGGAATTTCAGGTCCTGAGGGATTCCGGCAATAACCGCACCAGGGAAAATTTTGCAATTTTTACCTATACTGGCCCCAGAAAAAATAGTTACGTTTGGTCCGATCCATGTGTTATCACCAATAGTGACATTCTCACCAATCATTGTGAAAGGATCGATGTGAACATTTTTACCTATTGTTGCTTTTGGGTCGATATGTGCTAAAGGACTGATCATGATTCTTTTCTGGTTATGCTTGCTGTCATTACGGCCTCACATACTAGTGTATTTCCGACATAAGCTTCACCACGCATTTTTGCTATTCCTCTTCTTATCGGGGCCAAAAGTTCACATTTAAAAATGAGAGTATCACCAGGGAGAACCATTTTTCTAAACTTACAGTTTTCGATTCCCAGAAAATAAGTCCAGTAATTTTCTGGATCATCCACTGTACTCAATACTAAAATTCCACCTGTTTGGGCCATTGCTTCTACCTGCAGTACACCTGGCATCACCGGGTTAGCTGGAAAATGCCCCATAAAGAAAGGTTCGTTGATAGTTACATTTTTCACTCCTGCCACCACTGTATTATCTAGGTAGATAATTTTATCTAATAGCTGGAATGGATATCTGTGCGGCAAAATGCTGCTGATCTGATTGATATCCATTACAGGAGGTAGTTTCGGGTCGTAATATGGGATGTGGGAAGAAGATGATTTCTCCATCGCACGCTTGATTTTTTTTGCAAAAGCTACATTTGCGGCATGACCAGGTCTCGCTGCCATGATCTGAGCTTTCAAAGGGCGTCCCACAAGGGCTAAATCCCCAACTACATCAAGTAATTTATGTCTAGCTGGTTCATTACGGTAGCGTAGGTCAACATTATTCAAAATGCCTTCTTTCTTAACCTCAACCTTTGGCTTGTTAAACATCTTGGCCAAATTAACCAATTCTTTCTCTTCTACGATTCTATCAACTACAACGATGGCATTGTTCAAATCTCCACCTTTAATCAAGTTGGAATTGTAAAGCATTTCTAGCTCATGCAAAAAACAAAAAGTACGGCAAGAAGCGATTTCTGATCTGAATTGGCCAATGTCGGTGATAGATGCATGCTGACTACCCAATACTGGAGAGTTGTAATCTACCATTACTGTGACGCGATAGTTATCTGTTGGCAATGCCACCATCTCTACTTCGCGAGCAGAATCTTTGTATTGAATACTTTCTTGGACTTCGTAGAATCTACGCAGTGCATTTTGCTCTTCTAGACCTGCTTCTTCTAATACTTCTATGAACTGAATAGAAGACCCGTCCATGATTGGAGGCTCAGGACCATCCAATTGGATTAGCACATTATCTATTTCTAAACCTACCAATGCTGCCAATACGTGCTCTACAGTATAGACGCGGGCACCATTTTGCTCCAATGTGGTACCTCTGGAAACATCTACCACCAAGTCGCAGTCTGCGTCTACGGTTGGTCTGCCTTCCAGATCAATTCGCTGAAATTTATATCCGTGGTTTGGAGGTGCAGGGAGGAATGTCATGTTTGAAATAACTCCGGTATGTAGTCCCACTCCGGATAATTCCACCTGCTTTTTAATGGTGTGTTGTTTTACTTTCATCTGATTTTTGAACCGTTCAGCATGCTAAAGGCTGCAAATTTACTGCTTTTTTTCTAGTTCTCTTATTCGGTCTTCTATCGATCCGAGCTTTTTGAAGATTGAATATGATTTTAAGAAATCCTTCATATCCATTGCTATATATCCAAATAAGGTAGATCCTGATTTTTTGATCGACTTACTAATGCCTGTATTGGCTCCTATAGTGGTATTATCAGCAATTGTTATATGCCCCACAATGCCAACTTTGCCAGCAATCACACAATTTTTTCCAATTGTGGTAGATCCTGAAATTCCTGTTTGAGAAGCAACCACCGTATTTTCTCCGATGATCACATTATGGGCGATTTGTACCAAATTGTCGATTTTAGCCCCTTTTTTAATTATCGTAGACCCCATAGTCGCACAATCAATAGTTGAGTTTGCACCAACGCTCACATTGTCTTCTAAGATAACATTCCCAATCTGAGGTATAGCTTTGTAACTCCCGTCTCCCTGGGGAGCAAAGCCAAACCCATCTGAGCCTATAACTGCTCCTGGATGGATTTCGCAATTATTTCCAATAATTGTATCTGCGCAAATTTTGGCTCCAGCGTGAATAATAACGTTGTTTCCTACTTTTACACGGTCACCAATATGTACATGGCTGTGGATTTTTACAGAATCACCGATTACACAGTTTTTGCCAATGTAAGAAAAAGCACCTCGAAAAGCTTGATCGCCAATCGACGAACTAGCATCGAAAAAGCATGGCTCTTCGACGCCAAGTAGACTGCTTTTCATCAACATGGAATAAGCTTCCAGTAATTTGGTGAAGCCTGTATAGGCATCTTCCACTCTGATTAAATTAGTCTTCAGAGTTTTAGTGGGGACGAAACTGGTGGAGACGATTACCGCTGTGGCATCAGTTTCATAGATGAAGGGAGTGTATTTTTCATTCGCCAAAAAACTAATACCTCCTTGTTTTCCTTCTTGAATTTTGTCCAATCTGGATACTTTTTGGGTTTCGTCACCTTCTACTATTCCCTGTAGGATTGCAGCTACTTGTCCGAGGGTAAATTCCATAAACAATATAAACGGAGTTAATAATCTAAATTTAGGCTTTTGGCCTTACATACATAGTGTTTCTCTACGATTTTACTCATGACTTTTATATTCGGTAGGTCAGCCGCCTGAGCTACATCGATTACTTCACCTTTTTTTGTCAAAATATTAATTCTGTCCTTAGCGAGGTATCCATAGTTACTTACTGCCCCATGCGAAAAGAAATAAGTTAAGTCTTGCGGAGGAATTCCCAATTTGGAAATCGTCTTTTCTTTCAGCAGAGCGATTTCTTCAGGCTTAAACGCCTCGTTGGTCAAGCTGATTTTGAAAAGATTTCGAGTCAAAAACATCTGAGAAATATTTCTAAGGACGTAATCAGGGTGATTTTTCCACAGCTTTATAGCGCCCCAGATATCCAGATCGTCCATTTCGAGGAACAATCGTAAATAGTCAGGATTAGTTCGGAAGTCGGACAAAGATAAATTTTGGCTCAAAAGAAAGTCAAATTCCTCCGTGATTGTAAAGCTTGTGCCTGATTGGCGTAGAAACCGAGCCCGCTCGATCAGTTTGATGAGCATTTTCTCCGCACTGACGGTGGTTTTATGAAGGTAAACTTGCCAGTACATCAATCGACGAGCACTCAGGAAGTTTTCAATGGAATAGATTCCTTTTTCTTCGATCACTACTTGGTCATTTTTCACATCCATCATCTTGATAATGCGATCTGCACCAATAGTTCCTTCGGATACGCCAGTGAAAAAACAATCGCGCTGAAGGTAGTCCAATCTATCAATGTCTAACTGGCTGGAAACCAGCTGATGAAAGAATTTTCGCTCGTATTGATTCTTAAATATTCTTAAAGTAAGGTCTAATTTGCCACCAAACTCTTGATTAAAGAGTTCTATAGTCAAAAGAGAAAGCTCTTCATGGGGAACGCCCTTGAGTAGGCTGTATTCCAAGGCATGTGAAAAAGGTCCATGTCCAATGTCATGCAAAAGAATCGCGATTAATGCGGCTTCATATTCTTCGTCTGTGATTTCAGTACCTTTATTTCGTAGATTGTCTAGCGTAATGCTCATCAAGTGCATTGCCCCAATCGCATGATGAAATCTGGTATGGAGAGCACCGGGATAGACAAAATCAGTCAGACCCAGTTGTTTTATTCTCCGCAGTCGCTGAAAGTATGGGTGATCGATAATCGTAAAAATCAACTCGCTTGGGATCGTGATAAATCCGTATACCGGGTCGTTTAGTATCTTCTGGCTTTTCAAGGAGGCCTTTTTTGTTTGCCTCAAAAGTAATTATAATTTTAAAAAGAAACGGAACCTGAAATGTCTCAAAAATTCAACATACTCTGGGCTGACGATGAAATCGACTTGCTCAAACCACACATTCTTTTCCTCGAACAAAAAGGATATGCAATTACCACGGTGAATTCTGGGGTGGATGCTATCGAAGAAGTAGAGCAAAAAAACTTTGATGTAATTTTTCTAGATGAAATGATGCCTGGAATGACTGGTCTGGAAACTTTGCAACAAATCAAGCAGATGAAGCCTCAAGTTCCCGTGGTGATGATCACCAAAAGTGAAGAAGAACATATCATGGATGATGCGATCGGAGGGAAAATTGCTGATTACCTGATCAAACCGATTAACCCAAGCCAGATTTTGCTTTCGGTGAAGAAGTTACTTCAAAACAAGCAGTTGATTGACGAGCGAACCACCCAAAGTTATCAGCAGGATTTTATGAATATCAGTATGGCATTTGGTGATGCTGAAGATCATCAAGATTGGGCAGATATCTACAGGAAACTGACGTATTGGGAGATGCAGATCGATGATACTGAAAACAAAAACATGCTTCCTGTGCTGGAATCACAGAAAATAGAAGCGAATGCTAATTTCTGCAGATTCATTAAAGATAATTATCTCGATTGGATGGAAGAGAAAAACCCCGTAAAACCATTGCTTTCGCATCAGGTAATGAAGAAAAAGGTTTTTCCCCAGCTTCAGGCCAAAAAACCGCTGTTCTTTATCGTGATAGATAATTTTCGATTAGATCAATGGGAGGATATAGAGTCGATCATAGCTCCTTATTTCAATATAAAAGACAAGGATACTTATTATAGTATTTTGCCCACCACTACTGCTTTTGCGAGAAATGCACTCTTCAGTGGAATGATGCCAATGGATATGGCGAGATTTTATCCAAATTTCTGGGAAGATGAGGATTCAGATGAGGGGAAAAATAACTTCGAAGAGGACTGGTTGAGAATCAACTTGGAGAAAAACCGATTGTCGATTAAGTCCAGCTATAATAAAATAATTCAGGCACACCAAGGAAAGGCTGTGTTAGAGCAGTTTCATACTTTCCTTCAAAATGATCTAAATGTCTTAGTTTATAACTTCGTGGATATGGTTTCTCATGCACGAACAGATATGAAAATGATCCGGGAACTAGCTCCTGACGAGTCAGCTTACCGATCATTAACCACAAGTTGGTTTGAGCATTCTTCCTTGTTTGAGCTTTTGAAAAAGATTCATGATGCAGGAGCGGAGGTGATCATTACTACTGATCATGGTACCAAAAGAGTTAATAAGCCTTACAGAATTATAGGTGATAAAAATGTGACTACAAACCTGAGGTATAAGCAAGGCAAAAACTTGAACTTTGAGCAGGGGAAAGTTTTTGAAATCAAAAGACCTGAAGACGCCAAATTGCCACGGCTGAATGTTTCTTCTACTTATGTATTTGCCGTTGAAGATTATTTCTTTGCATACCCGAATAATTACAATTATTATGTGAACTTCTATAAGGATACTTTCCAGCATGGAGGTGTATCTTTGGAGGAAATGATCATTCCGATCGTTCATTTGTCACCAAAATAATTGAGCATTTGACCCAGTTTACATACGAGCTAGATGAGATAGGAAAAGCAGCTTCAGCTGTTATTGAAGCCGCTTCTGATGAAAAAGTGTGGGTGTTTCAGGGTGATATGGGAGCGGGTAAAACCACTCTTATCAAAGCGCTGTCCAAATCATATTCCATCCTAGATCAAGTCAGTAGTCCTACTTTTGGAATAGTAAATCACTATGAAAATCAAGCTGGTGAAATATTTTACCACTTTGATTTTTATAGAATGGATGATGCTACAGAAGCCTTGGATATCGGAATAGAAGAGTATTTTTATAGTGGAAATTATTGCTGGTTAGAATGGGCAGAGAAAGTTGCTGCATTTTTGCCTGAGAAATTTTTCCTCATTCGGATCATCAATGAATCCGACACAAAACGAACCCTGAACTTTCAACATATTCAAGATGCCAGCTGAAATCGATCAACTTACTGCTGTAGGGCTGATACCGAAGGAATCGCCTGCCAAGGTGAAAAAAAGAGACTACTCCTTGGTTATAGGTTTGCCAAGAGAAGTTTCTACACAGGAAAAGCGCGTAGTCATAACCCCAGAATCTGTAGGCTTACTTACTAATAATGGGATTAGCGTTGTAGTGGAGGCAGGCGCTGGCTTACAATCAAAGTTTTCCGACCAGGATTTTTCTGATGCCGGAGCGAAAGTTACCAGTTCAAAAAAAGAGGTTTTCGAATCACAGGTGGTTTTAAAGATAGATCCGCCAACAGAAGAAGAGTTGAGCTACATGACTACTGGTAGCTGCCTTATATCAGCTCTACAGCTGGAAAGACAAAGTCCGAGAATTTATTCAGAAGCTGAACGAAAAGAAAATAACAGCAGTAGCATTCGAATACTTAGAGGATAAAGTAGGAGGAATGCCAGTAGTGCGTGCTATGTCGGAGATCGCCGGAAGTACGGTGATGCTAATAGCTGCAGAGTATCTTTCTAGCGAAAATAGCGGCAAAGGATTAATTATGGGGGGCGTCACTGGAGTGCCACCAACTCAAGTAGTAATCATAGGCGCGGGCACAGTGGCTGAATATGCCGCTAGAACAGCCTTGGGATTAGGAGCTAATATCAAAGTTTTCGACAACCATATCTATAAATTAAGAAGACTTAAGCAATTGCTCGGTCAGCAGATTTACACTTCTACCATTGATAATTTTAGCTTAAATCAAGCGCTTTCGGAGGCAGATGTGGTAATCGGTGCATTACGTGCTGAAAAAGGTCGAAATAAAATCGTGGTCTCCGAAGAAATGGTTGCCAACATGATGCATGGTAGTATTATTATAGATGTAGCCATAGATCAAGGAGGTTGTATCGAAACGGGCAGAATGACTTCACATGACGAACCTGTTTACGAGGCTCATGATATTATTCATTATTGTGTTCCGAATATTGCTTCTAGAGTAGCAAGAACTGCGTCCTATTCCTTGAGTAACATCTTCACTCCACTTATACTTCAGATGGCTGATCTAGGTGGGGCTGAAGAAATGATATTCAATTATAAATGGTTCTTGAGAGGGGTGTATACCTACAGAGGAAGTCTTACAAATGCCTACCTGGGAAGGAAATTTGGAATGAGCCACAAAGAGCTACAATTGTTACTAGCTGCAAGGTATTAACTCAAGACAGTAGGTTCTGTCTTAAAATAAATTCTAATTGATCATTTGCCTTAATCAATGCTTTAGTTAATTTTTCGTTTTCCCTGCGAAGCTGATATATCTCAAATGCGTTTTTAATTACTGTCCTGAGGTAATCTTCCTCCCAAGGTTTTGTCAGATAATGATAAACCTGTCCCTTGTTAATAGCATCAATTACGGCTTGGATGTCAGTATAGCCAGTAAGTAAAATTCGGATTGGATCTGGATACTCTGGAATTATAGATTCTAAGAATTCCACGCCAGTCTCCTCGGGCATTCGTTGATCAGTGACTATGACATCTATTTCTTCTTGTTTGAGGATCTCGCGACCCTCTTTAGCGGATATAGCGATATAAATCTTATAATCTCTTCTAAACGTGGCTTTGAATGCTTGAAGATTGTTTTCTTCGTCATCTACGTAGAGAATTTTGATTTTTTCCTCGGATTTATTTTCCATTTTGCAAAAGTCTAGAAAAAGGGGAGATTATGTAAGTTAAAAACATTTTTTTTCTTAATAAAGCTGAAAATTATATTCTGAGTTTCCTGTTAACGGAATAGTTATAGAAAACACTTACGGATTAGCAAATTATTTGTGAATTAAAACGTTCAATTCGCATTTAAAATTATCTTTAGCATTTAATTATCACCCCCACTAATAAAATGTTCGGTACAAGTGAATTTGACCTTGAAAATCAAATATTTCCAATAATCTATGATCTAAAAGTTCCAATACATCCAGCGAAAGTACGAGATCTCATTAATAGCGGAAATGTTCGTGTAGTTGACTATTTGGATACACAGGTGATTGATTTGATTAAGTCACAGTATGCAGGGAAGCAGCTTTCAGAGCAGGAAATAATAAAGTTACTTGCGGAGTTTTATAAAGCAAACCCTAAAGAAGCCTATGGGAACTGGGTGTTCTATCCATGGAGTAATGTTCTAGTTCATATACTTCCAGAAGAAGAGTTTATAGAAGTAAGAACTTCTAGAAATAATTATAAAATCACTAAAGAAGAACAGGAAGAGCTTAGGACCAAAAAGGTTGGGATAGTAGGACTTTCGGTAGGTCAGAGTGTGGCGTTGGCTATAGCGATGGAGAGAAGCTGTGGTGAAATAAGACTAGCTGATTTTGATACGCTTGAGCTTAGTAATCTTAATAGGATTAGGGCTGGGCTTCCAGATTTAGGAGTTGAAAAAACGATCATTGCTGCAAGAGAAATAGCAGAACTAGACCCCTACATTAAGTTGACGATTTACCGTAAGGGTGTTGATGAGAATAATATCGATGATTTTTTGACTAAAGAAGGGAAATTGGATTTGGTAGTTGATGAGTGTGATAGCTTGGATATCAAAATATTGATAAGAGAAAGAGCCAAAGGATTTCAGATTCCGGTAATGATGGAAACGTCAGATCGAGGTATGCTTGATATTGAGCGATTTGATATAGAGCATGAAAGGCCAATATTTCACGGCTTTGTAGGGGATATAGATTATGCATCTTTACGTGATCTTACCGATAGAGCAGAAAGTACCGATGGTGCTGAAAATAACCGGAGTAGATACGCTGTCTACACGTATGAAAATATCTCTTTTGGAGATTAACCAGTCTTTGACTTCTTGGCCGCAGCTTGCTTCTGCAGTATTTTTGGGAGGAGCTTCAGTAGGGCATGTCGCACGTAGATTTCTCTTAGGAGAAGATGTGAAGTCTGGGCGATATTATGTAGATCTTGACGAAATTATTCCAACAAAACTTGTTGATATACACAAAGAGCAGGTTTTTACACACCCGAGTTATAATCTGCCTGACCTAAAAGTTCCGGAAAATGTCCAAGCCTCATCTTACCTTTTGTTAAGAGTTGAGCTAGAGAAAATAATTAATTCTGCTAATCTGGCGCCATCGGGAGGGAATAGTCAGCCTTGGATATGGGTTTTCGATAAAAAAGGTGTTTTACATCTTTTCGAAAATAAAATCTTAAGTCATTCCCTACTAGATTATAAAAGCACAGGGTCACTATTGGCATTTGGTGCAGCATTGGAAAATATCCGCTTGGCTAGCGCCGAGATGGGGATTGGGGTGGAAATCACCTATGCCATCAAACAATTTAATGAAAATTATATTGCTCAGGTGCGCTTTATTTCCAAATCTGAAGAAAAGATTATTGTTCCTTTCGCTGAGCTCTCTAAGGGGATTCCGCTCCGCTGTACAAATAGAAAGAATGGACCAAAGCAAGAATTATCAGAAGAAAAACTCAATGTTCTAAAGAGTATTGGATTAGAAAGTGATGTTTTTGTGGAAGAAATCAAACAGCAAGAAGATTTAGTTAAATTAGCAAAAGTGGTTGGTGAAATGGACCGGTACAGGTTACTTCACGAGCAAGGCTATACTGATTTTATGAATGAAATACGTTGGTCAAATGAAGAGGCGAAAGAGACAGGGGATGGAATAGATATCGCTACATTGGAGCTGGATAAGTCTGCTAGAGCCGCTATGGGTTTAGTGAGAGATTCAGAAACAGTGAAATTCTTTAGGAAGTATGATCTAGGTCATGGCTTGTCTAATATTTCTGATGAAACAGTGCTTTCATCTTCTGCAGTTCTCATGCTGGAAACAGATGGCTATAATCCGGTTGCAATTTTGAATGCAGGTGTTGCGCTCCAAAGAATCTGGTTAAGAGCAAATTTAGATGGGATAAGCGTCCAACCCATAGCAGCATCTTTATTTATTTTCCATAGGATAGGAAGAGAGAAAGCTACAGGTTTTACAGAAGATGAGACTGCTGCGATGATGGAGTTGAAAAGGGATCTGAATATACTATTCAATAGGGATAAAAAGCGTGAAGAGATATTTATGATTAGGCTTAATGTTGTAGATGAACCAAGTATGAGATCGTATAGACGTGATATTTGGGATAGCCTTATAGTCTATTAATTATGTACAAATTAATTGCGTTTAAAGCTGTAGATTATCCCGATAGATGTAAAATGTTTATCGAAGGACACAGGCAGGTACTAGAAAGTATTGGCGTGAAGAAAGTCACGTCTGCAAATGACTCTTGGGCTCAAAACCCCGATGTTATTGTGGTGATTGTGGAGTCGAGCGAAGATGGATTGATTTATGGTGGAGCTAGGATACATAAAGCGAATTCTGAATCTCCACTGCCTATGGTGGAAGCGATTCAGGATTTAGATAGCTCTATCAAAAATGTAATTGAGCAAGACCTTGATTCTGGTACGGGTGAGGTATGCGGGTTATGGAATTCAAGAGTGATAACAGGTTTAGGGATTGGGGCTATCTTCATGGTCAAAGCATGTTTGGCACTAGCTCCTAAACTTGGGTTGACATCTCTATATGCTCTTTTTGCTCCTACTACAGTAAAACTTGGTTTAGAAATAGGTTATGAGGTGTTAACCGAAGTAGGGAATAATGGTACTTTTTACTATCCTAAACTCGATCTTATAGCTACGGCTATGAAGCTTCATGATGTAATAGGTTTACCTCTAACTGCAGAAGAACATCGAGAACCAATTTTTCAAATCAGAAATAATAAGTCTCTTATAATAGAAGAGGTTTACAGGAAAAGACATGTTACACTTCAATATACTTCCTTTTTAGAATGAGTAAATTAATTTTTATAATACTATTAGCTTTTACATTATTCTCCTGCACTAATCAAAATAGTGGTGACTTTCAATATATTGGCTACACGAGTTCTGTGGATGCTGGAAATGGAGTAAATCCAATTGGTGAAAGTCAGAAAATGGTTTTCAAGGAGGTTGAAAAGCCTAATTTATTGCTTGGCTATAGTGACTCAGTTTTTTGGATTAAATTGGTTTTACACTCTAAATTTTCTGAGAAGGAAGAATTTCAGATTTCTTTCAATAATCCCATGCTCAACGAAGTGGATGTGTATGACAATAGCGGTAAATTAATTTCGAAATTAGGAAGAGTTAATTATACCACCAATGATTTTAATTCGCTTTATAACAAGGCAACGATACCTGTAAACACCAGTTTAACCTACTATGTAAGGGTGAAAAGTTTAGGGAATATCATAGTTCCTATAGAAATAGAAAATGGTAGAGACCCTGGTTTTAAATTGGATGAGAAAAATGTCTTATTCGGTATTTATTTTGGAATAGTCATGGCCATGTTTTTTTACAATATGTTTTTATGGTCATCCACACGAGATTATCTATATGGGATTTACATATTATACATATTTCTTGAAGGAATTACCCAAGGAATTTTAGGGGGGTATGTTGACGCTTATGTTTGGCCCAACAGTGTGTTTATGAAAGAGAATTCCTTCTATCTAAGTACCGTGTTAGTATCTAGTATTGGAATTTTTTACTCGCTAAAATTTCTGAACATTAAGAAGTTAAATAGAAAATTGCATAGTGTAGGGCTAGGTATTCTATTTGTGTATTTTCTGATCTTTCTATCTTTCATTTTTGGATTTCGGATTGATCAGCTGAATATTAAAATCATGCAAGTCCTTTTGGGCTTAGTTTCTATTTACTTGCTTTCCATTTCAATTTATAGCCTCAAAAGAGGATACCGGCCAGCCAAATTCTTCTTGATTTCATGGTCATTGCTTATCATAAGTATGATAATTTTTCTCCTTACTTATGGGGATGTACTGCCGCATAATTTCTTTACCAATTATGTGTTTACAATAGGTTTTGCTTTTGAGGCAATTCTATTGTCATTCGCTTTGGCAGACAAGATCAATATTCTAAAAAAGGAAAAAGAAAAAGAACAGGCTGAGCGGTTGAAGGCTTTGGCCAAAAATGAACAGTTAGTTCGTGAGCAAAACGTCATGCTGGAAGACAAGGTCAAAATCAGAACTGATGAATTAGAACAGGCACTTCGAAATCTTCAGAATACGCAAAGCCAGCTGGTAAATCAAGAAAAAATGGCTTCTTTAGGTCAGCTGACAGCTGGTATTGCTCATGAAATCAATAACCCGATCAACTTTGTGAGTTCTAATATCATGCCTCTCAAGCGGGATATTAAGGATATTATGGAAGTGATTGAGTTCTATAGAACTACCGGTGCTAGGGAGTTTACTCCAGAATCGCAGCAAGAAGCAAAGCAGCTTGAAGAAGATCTTGAGTTGGAATACGTGCTCGATGAAGTTGACCAATTGCTGAAAGGTATGGATGATGGGGCAAAAAGGACAGTGGAAATTGTGAAAGGTCTCCGGCTGTTCTCACGGGTGGATGAGCAGGATATGAAAAAAGTAGACGTACATGATGGGATCAACAGTACAATTATCCTATTAAATAGTACTATGCCCACGAAAATCCGAATTGTTCGTGACTTCGGTGAGCTTCCATTGGTAGAATGCTTGGCAGGTAAAATCAACCAGGGTTTCATGAATATTATCAACAATGCTGTTCATGCCCTAGCCGATCATATTGATACAATTGTTGACCCTAAGATTGAACTTAGAACGAGGTCATTGGAGGATTTTATAACTATAGAAATTATAGATAATGGGCCAGGTATGCCTGATAATGTAAAACAACGAATATTTGAACCTTTCTTTACCACAAAGGCAGTCGGTAAAGGTACAGGTTTGGGGCTTTCAATTGTTTACTCTATTATTGAAAATCACAAAGGAACGCTGGAAGTAATTACGGAAGAGGGCAGGGACTACATTTAAAATAACACTTCCTATTTACCAAAGCTCTCAACGCTATGAATGATAAAATCCATGTCCTTTATATAGATGATGAAGACAATAATTTAAAGTCTTTCAGAGCTACTTTAAGAAAGGACTTTAAAATTTTTACAGCTATTGATGCTGATGAAGGGTTGAAAATCGCCAGAGAGGAAGAAATCCATGTGGTTATTGCTGATCAAAGAATGCCCGGGATGACTGGGACAGAATTTTTTGAAGAGTTGGTAAAGTTCAATCCTGATCCAATCCGAATTTTGCTGACCGGCTATTCCGATATAGCTTCTGTTATCGATGCAATCAACAAGGGTGAAGTTTATCGTTTTATTGATAAACCTTGGAATATTGAGCAGATTAAAAATTCGATAAAGAATGCTGCCGATATTTATTTTATGAGGCGTGAGCTTAAAGAAAAGAACATAAAGCTAAAAAAGCTTCATTCAGAGATGAATCAATTTGTTTACAGCTTGTCACACGAATTAAGAGGTCCGCTGATGAGTATTTCTGGTGTCTCTAAGTTGGCAAAAATGGAGCTTAAAGATCCTGCTGCGGCCGAGTATTTTGATATGATAGATAGTGCAACTGGCAAGTTGGACGATTATATCTATAAAATGCTTGATTTCTATAGGTCAACGAAGATTGATAATAAAATCTCTGAGATTAATTTTGGGCAAGTTGTTGAGCAACAGCTTGTTGCTTACAAGGCAAAGTTTCCTATTGACCATATCCAGCTTGATGTCCAAATTAATCAATCTAGTTCTTTTTATTCAGATGATGCGAAAATCCGGGTTATCCTCAATAACTTATTTAGCAATTCCGGTTCAACTTCCAGAAAGGAGATCAAATTGATAACAAGATAAGTTTGAGTATTGAAGTGGAAGAAAATCTCGCTACCATCACGCTTTCAGATAATGGTATCGGCATAGAGGAAAAGCATCGCTCAGATGTTTTTAATTTACTTACCCGTGCGACTCAAAAAAATGTAGGAACTGGACTAGGTCTCTACATGGTGAAGGAAGCAGTAGAGCAAAATGGGAGGAAAGGTAGTTCTAACTTCGGTATTTGGTGAAGGGGCAACATTACAAGGTCAGCTCTGCCAAATCTGAGATAGATCAGCGGTTTCTGTGCATTTTCGTCCTAAACTGTATCTTTGCATGGGCTTTGTGAAAGCTTCACTTTTTATTAACTAATTCAAGATATTATGATTAATCCCTGGCATGACGTCAACATCGGGAAAAATGCCCCTGAATTTGTAACAGGTGTAATTGAAATACCAAAAGGTAGCAAAGGTAAGTATCAACTAGACAAGAAGACTGGAATGTTGATGCTCGATACGCGTACTCTTCTGGCCGTGCATTACCCAGCGAACTATTGGATTTATTCCACAAACTTTCTGTGAAGATCATGATCCTTTGGATATTTTGATTATTTCTCAAATTGACATTCCATCAATGTGTCTAGTGGAGGCCAAAGTGATTGGTGTGATGAGAATGGTCGATGGTGGTGAAGCTGATGATAAGATTATAGCGGTAGCTGCTGGTGATCAGTCAGTGAATTACATCAATGATATTGACGATCTTCCTCCACACTTGATGAAGGAGGTTCACCGATTCTTTGAGGATTACAAAAAACTCGAAAACAAAGAAGTGAAAGTTGAAGACTTCCTTGGTAAAGAAGACGCCATGAGAATTATTCAGGAAAGTGTCGATTTATATGATCAAAACTTCCGAACTAGAAAATAAACTGAAAGCCTGAGATCATCTCAGGCTTTTTTCGTTTTTCACCGCTGTGGTCACAAAGGTTTATGTGAGATTGAGATTATATGCTTTGTCTAGTGATAAGATTTTTCACTTCAGATTTCTGAATTCCTACTTCTTATTTTTAACCTTCTGCTTCCCCGCCTTTTTAGCCAAATAAGCCACTAGATCTTTATAAGCTTCATGTTCGTGATTAGATACCGAAATGGATTGTTTATCTGAAAATGCGATGGTTACTTGACGAAACTCTTTTTTATTAGCCATAACTACTTCCTCTTCCCAAGCTAAAATTTGACTGACTGGATAGGTTTTGGTGTATCCTCTCAAAGGCAATTTGACAATGATCTGATCTCTTCCTGCTGTGATGAATCGGTATCCAGCCAGCATTTTTACCAGCAACATCAAAATCACCAACGTAATCAGCGAGCAGGCAATCAAATAAAACCATATTCCAAAACTTCCTTTGTAGGCAAAGTCTCTCAGGATGAATACTAAGCCAGAGATAAGTATGAGTAAGACCAGGCTTAATGAAATGTAGGTGGATACTTTTGGTTTAATGACCAGCATTGGAATCTTGAATTTCTATTAATTTCTTCTCGTGCAAAAGTCTCCAAATCCTTGAAGAAAGCGAAGAAAATCACCTCAAATTCTGCTTCTTTCTCTATTAGAGCCAGATGGGCTACATCCATTTTAGAATCGAAGCGAGTTCTTCGGGACATTCCGGTAAGTGTTTGCTTGATCCCTTCTATTTCTCGGTATTTCAACAACCAATTGTCTTTTTCCATCCATTGAAACATGTTTGCGAAAGCGATCCGGGAAAAGCTGCCGATGGTGTCTCAGTGTGGCAAATGTGTTTTGGATAAAATCTTCCAGAGGGATGCTGCTGTATTTTGCCCAGTTTTTTGCCAAAAAATAATCAAAATAAATGTCCGTAATCACGGTGGAGTAATGTCTGAATGTTGGCCTCAAATAACTCTGGCCAGCTCGCACTAATGGATGAGTATCTGTGAATAAATCAATTTCACGATGTAGTTTAATTCCATTTTGTACTCCTTGAGGGAAGCTGCTCATCATTTTTCCCTTCACAAAATCACCAATAAAATTCCCTACAAGCACTTCATCCTGACCAAAAGAAAGATAAGCATGCGCGAGGTAGTTCATAGGCAATATTGAGTTGGGAAAACTCGAGCGGTTTTGATTAGTTTCGTCTAAAATACGGATTGATGGACAAAGTCACTGAGGAATTAAAGAAAGGACTGAAACTTTTAAAACTAGAATGGCAGGAAGATCTCGCCCAATACAAACAGAAATTCCTGAATACTTCGCTTGCTGAGAAGAAAAAAGCAGGAATTACTTGGCACCCGATTCAACTGAAAAAGAGTAAAATCGGAATGGGTGAACGCCTTATCGTGGAGGTGGAGCGCTCGGACGCTAGTTATGCCTCTTCATTTAATTCGGGCAAATCAGTATCCTTTTTCAGTACTCATGAATACTATAATGCTACTGAGAATAGGGTAAACGGTGTCATAAATTTTGTCAGACAAAATACCATGACCGTCACGTTGCAGGCAGATGAATTGCCAGAATGGATGGATGGAGGTAAGCTTGGGGTGGACCTTCTTTTTGATGAAGCAAGCTATCGGGAAATGGAGTTTGCGCTGAAGAAGGTGATTTCTTCTGAAAACAGGCGGGTAGATGAGTTAAAGGAAATCCTGCTGGGGGATAAAGTGCCTCAGTTTTCTGAAAAGCAGATTCATGCAAAACCCAATCTCAATTTTTCCCAAAACAAAGCCTGTGAACTGATAGCAAATGCCAAAGATGTGGCGGTGGTTCACGGACCTCCGGGAACTGGAAAGACGACAACATTGATCGAAGCGATACAAGATTCGGTGATTGCCGGAGAGTCGATTTTAGTCTGTGCACCAAGTAATGCCGCGGTGGATCTTTTGGTAGAAAAGCTGATCGATCGAGGGATTGAAACCTTGCGTCTTGGCCATCCGGCTAGAGTGGAGGAGAAGATTCTGAATCAAACTTTGGATGCCAAAACAGCTTACCATCCGAGTTACCGAGATCTAAAAAAGCTTAGAAAAGAAACTGACCAATACCTGAAATTGGCCAAGCAATACAAGCGTAATTTTGGTCCTGAAGAACGTGCGCAAAGAAAGCTGATGTATGCGGAAGTTTCCCGACTAAGGGATGCATCCAAATCGCTGGAAGAATACATTCAATACGATATTTTTCAGCGAACAAAGGTTTTTGCTAGCACACTTGTAGGTGCATCATCTTACAATTTGAAGGGGATGGAGTTTGATGTGGTCTTTATCGATGAAGCAGCTCAGGGACTGGAGGCGGCAACTTGGATTCCCATTTTGAAGTCAAAGAAAGTTGTGTTTGCAGGCGATCACTGCCAGCTTCCGCCTACAATCAAATCTTTTCAGGCGGCTCAGGAAGGGTTGGCTGAAACCTTATTTGAGAAAGTGATCGACCGGAAGCCTTATGCCTCACAAATGCTACAAGTGCAATACCGAATGCCTGAAGCAATTATGGGATTCTCCAACGAACAGTTTTATAAAGGAGAACTTCAAGCTGCCGAGAATACAAAATCCCATACTTTTCCTGGAGAGAGCAATACTTTGGAATGGATTGATACGGCCGGTGCAGGATTTACTGATCAAAAGGAACAAGACAGCTTGAGTACATGCAATCCTGAAGAAGCTGCATTTGCCTGCCGCTATTTGAATGAGATTGTTAAACGAATTGGGGTTTCGGATTTTAAGCAAGAAGGCTGGACTATTGGTCTGATTGCTCCCTATGGAGCACAGGTCCGCTTGCTTCGATCTTTGATTTTCGAAGGGTTTGAATATCCAAACCTGAGAGCTTTTTCGGATGTGATTACGATCGATACGGTGGATGGTTTCCAGGGTCAGGAGCGTGATCTGATGATGATTTCCCTTACTCGATCCAATGAAAAAGGGGAGATTGGTTTTCTTGCAGATACTCGCAGGATGAATGTTGCTTTGACCCGGGCAAAGAGAAAACTGGTACTGATTGGCGATAGTAGCACATTAGCCCAAAACCCATTCTTTGACCAATTACTTCAGTATTTTGAGAAAAATGAGGGGTATAGAAGTGTGTGGGAGTTTTTGACTGATTGACAGAATTAAATTTTTAATTCTGAATATCAACTATTTATGGGTGTGTGTGTTAAAGAAAATTTAAGTTATTCTTTTTTTTTACTTATTTGACTAGTTTGAAATCGTAATAGTTAATCAGTTCACTTTAAACATTTAACTTTTATGAAAAAACTAGTTTTTGTAGCAGGAGTATTCGCTTTTGCTATTGCGTTAAACTTGGGTACATCCCAAGAATCTAAAGCTGATATGCCTGGGCCTTTTTTAGGACAAGGGCATTGGGTTGAACTTGGGGGTGGAGGTGAAGAATGTATGACGCATTGGTGGTCAAATAATTGTAAAGTAGGCGATACAAGACCTTAAGTAATTCTTATTTGTTTAACAGCTAGTTTTCAAATTTAAATGTAAACTAGCTGTTTTGTTTATGTATTATTAATTCTTTTAAGTATGAATAATTTTTGGTTATTTAGTGTGATTTTTATTGTGATATTTTCATGTTCTCCAGAAAAGAAAGAGTTTAAAGGCGCTAAGTTTGAGCTTTCAGGTTTAAAGGTTTCTGAGGATTTAGGGATTGTAGCACCTGATCACTTTGGAGGCGGGGTCAGAAACATATTTATATTTAAAGATACACTTGCCTACGTTATTCCTACAAAACCATTGGATATTATTTTTATTGTTGATTTGAAGAGTAAAACCTTTATTGATGAGATTCTATTAGATCCTAATTTTATTACTTCTCCATCAGGTGTCCAAGTGATTTCTAAGGATAGTATTTTTGTAAGTGATATGCATTTTCCAATAATTCACCTGATTAATAGTCAGGGTGAAATTAAGGATTCGTATAATCTTTTCCGTGAGAATTTGTGGGAGATGCCTGCAGAGGGATTTCCCAATTTCGGTTTGTATTTTGGTTTTGGCGATACTTTTAGATTTTTACCAGAAAAAAGAAGCTTTATAATCCCATTAAGGCAAATGGATCAATGGTACTTTGTTAATGAGAAGAAAAGTTTTCCCGCCATTGGAGAGTATGATGTTGATAAAAAAGAATTTGTCAACTTGTTTGGAAAGTATAAAGGAGTATACGCATCAGATAAAAACACCCTGCTTCCTTTTTATCTAAGTCATCCTAATGTAGAAATGGTAGATGAATATATTTATTTAAGCTTTGCTGTAGATCCTTATATTTATAAATATGATTTTAAAGGCGATCTAATACAAACTCAAGTTGCGACAATTCCCGGATTTGAACTTGGAGAGCCTTTAGAATACAATATGGAAGATTTTGATGAGCAAGGTTTGAGAAATTATAATAAATCAAATTCATATTTTGGGAATTTCTTTTTTGTAAAGCAGCAAAATCGTTTTGTTAGGATATTTTTTGAGTGTATTAAAAATGCCCAGGGACAGTGTTCAAGTAAAAAAGTTCATGCCTTAATTTTTGATAAAGATCTTAATTTATTAGAGATTAAAACTTTGGAGGAAGAGTATGAAGGTGATTCTTTTACGTATCAAGTGGCATTTAAGGATGGTTTTATCTCAAAACTTGGACATCTAGAAAGTGATGATCTCTTTTCTATCAATTCCTATTATTCAATAGGTAGTTAATACAATTATAATTTATTATATGTATAAGTATTTATTAATATTTACGTTTTTATGTTCTACTGATTATTTTCTTTATGGACAAGATCTTGCTTCGAGCAAGGTGCAAAATATTGAGCCATCTTTAGAAAGCTTGTTTTATGGTAACGAAAATGAGGTTTTGGCTAAGTTGTTTTTGCTTAATGATGAGGAAACTATTGCGCTGAGATATCTGAAAAACCGTCCAAAGGATATTGTTTTGATGGGTGAAGGAAATCTATTTGTTGACAGCTTGAGTATTAACGAGATGTACCTTGATAATTACACTTATGGCTCAGAAAAATTCATTTCTATAAATGCTTTTATTCAGGAAAGTTCGAATAGCTTTATACTTATTCATAATTCAGGTAGTACTTTGGTAGAAACAGTCAATGGTAAATTTGTGGTTAAAGAAAAGAAGATTAATACTAGAAATCCTGATTTACCAGATTCTTTATTGAAAAACCATGAGACTGTGCATTTGGGTCGTTTGACAATTGGGTATAAGGTTGATCCTAACAAGTTTATTACATCGCCTGATTATTGGGTTTATGATTGGGAGAAAGGAATTTATGCAACTTATCAAGACTCTAAATTTGAGGAGGTTTCGAAGAACAGATATTGGGATCGTAAGAATAATCCAGAACTGACTATAAGCACTTATTCTCATTTTGTTTATTACATCTCAAAAACAAGAAATGGTTTGCTTTTTAATCTACCACTGAAAAATCGTTTTGTAATATACAATATAGAAACTTCAAAGATGCAAGGATATACTTTCCCTGATTTGGGTAAGAAAAGTCAAGCTTGGTATGCGTTCTATGACTGGAGGTTGGATAGATTTTATACAGTTTTCGACGAAGGTAAAAATTACAACATCTATTCGATGGATGAGGATATGAAGAGCTACTACAAATTGGCAACTTCGGAATCCCAGCCTTTGGGGGTCGCAAATGGTAGGGTGTATTTGTATGAATTGATGATGAAAGAGAAGAAATCAGGATTCTACTTTGATCATTATTTGGTAAACCTATATCCCAAACTGAAATAGGGTGGTGTCAAATCTTACAATTTTCTAATTTAGTTTTTCGAAATCGTGTTCTTTACCTTATAATGATAACTCAACGTACTTAAGATATCCCCAAAAGCATCAGCTGATTTCAATTGCTCATCGGATACTTTTTTGCCTAGAAGGCGACAAAGCAAAAGACCGTAAACGCCATTTAGGCAGATCTGTATTTCATTTCCCAGATCCTGACCTTCGGCCTGCATTACAGCTTCTATAATAAATGGTTTGGCTTTTTTATAGGCTTCAAAGTATGTAGGATCAGTTTTTAGTAGGTTCCAGTGGATTTGAGCCAGCTCAGAAACAAGATTATTCACTTCTTCCAAATGCCCTTTTTCCAAAATATCCTGAGCTTTCATTTTATTAAGTATACCTAAATACCAATCAGCTATTTGCTTTTTCTCATCCTCAGAAACTGGATATTTCTCTACTACGAAGGTTTTGATTTCATCAGGATTTCCTTGGTAAGATCTGATAAGATCCTCCATTTGGTACATGTAGATGATGTATTCGGCGATGTTGTTTGACTTTTTGTTTTCGGCTACTGACTGCATGAGACTGGTTTTTGAAAAGACAAAGTTGGGGAAATTTTCAATTAACAATTAACAATGATCAATTTTCAAATAGCATAAGAAGTGGAGGCTAAACTTGAATATTGAATTTGAAACTTGATCATTGAGTTTGAAAATTCTCTTATCTCCTACTTATTTACTACTTTTGCGGGCAGAATGGATATGCAAAAAATAAGGAATTTCTGTATTATAGCCCATATTGATCATGGGAAGAGTACTTTGGCGGATAGACTATTACAGCAAACTGATACAGTCGCAGATCGCGATATGCAAAATCAGTTGTTGGATAATATGGATCTAGAGCGGGAGCGTGGCATCACGATCAAGTCTCATGCGATTCAAATGAAATATACACATGAAGGTGAGGTTTATACGCTGAACCTAATTGATACCCCCGGTCACGTGGATTTTTCATACGAGGTTTCCCGATCTATCGCTGCCTGTGAAGGTGCTTTGCTAATCGTGGATGCTTCTCAAGGAATTGAAGCTCAGACGATTTCCAACTTATACTTGGCATTGGGTCATGATCTGGAAATCATCCCTGTACTAAATAAAATTGACCTTCCTGAAGCTGATCCAGAATCCGTTGCCGATGAGGTGATTGATTTGATCGGTTGCGATAGAGAAGATATTATTTTGGCCTCCGGCAAAACGGGTATTGGTATTGACGATATCCTGAAAGCAGTGGTAACTAGAATCCCCGCTCCTAAAGGAGATCCAGATGCACCTCTTCAAGCGATGATTTTTGACTCGGTTTACAATCCATTCCGAGGCGTGGAGGTAATCTTCAGAATTTTCAACGGTACGTTCAGCAAAGGAGACAAGATCAAATTTGTCAACACTGGAAAGGAATACGAGGCGGATGAAATCGGGATTTTGGGCTTAAACCAAATTCCACAACAAACCATGAGCGCCGGTAACGTAGGTTACCTGATCTCTGGGGTGAAAGTTGCCAAAGAAATCAAAGTGGGTGATACAATCACGCACATCAAAAGACCTTGTGATAAAGCTATTCAGGGTTTTGAAAACGTAAAACCTATGGTTTTCGCAGGTATTTATCCTGTGGAGACTACGGACTACGAAGAGCTACGCTATTCCATGGAGAAGCTTCAACTGAACGATGCTTCGCTAGTTTGGGAACCTGAAACATCCATGGCTTTGGGCTTTGGATTCCGTTGTGGATTCCTGGGAATGCTCCACATGGAGATTATCCAGGAGCGTTTGGAGCGGGAATTTGACATGACTGTGATCACGACAGTGCCTTCGGTACAGTTCAAAGCACTCATGACAAATGATACCTACCAGATTATCAATGCACCTTCCGATATGCCTGATCCAACTCGGATGAAGCATATTGAAGAGCCTTATGTGAAAGCTTCCATCATCACTGCCGCAGAATATGTTGGCGCAGTAATTACGCTTTGTATGGACAAGCGTGGTCAGATCAAAAACCAGGTTTACCTTACTGCTGAGCGTGTGGAATTGACTTTCGATATGCCATTAGCGGAGATTGTTTTTGACTTCTTTGATAAATTGAAAACCATATCCAGAGGCTATGCTTCCTTGGATTACGAGTTGAAAGGATACGAGATCTCGCACATGGTGAGATTAGATGTGATGCTAAATGGCGAGCCAGTTGATGCCTTGTCAGCGGTAGTTCACAGAGATAAAGCGTACGATTGGGGCAGAAGACTTTGTGAGAAACTGAAGGAGCTGGTTCCACGTCAAATGTTTGAAATCGCTATCCAAGCGGCCATCGGGCAGAAAATTATTGCTAGAGAAACAGTAAAGGCAATGCGTAAAAATGTGTTGGCAAAGTGTTATGGAGGTGATATTTCCCGTAAGCGTAAATTGCTTGAAAAGCAGAAAAAAGGTAAGAAGCGAATGAGACAAGTCGGAAACGTCGAGGTGCCTCAGGAAGCATTTATGGCGGTGCTGAAGCTGGACTAGTCGGAGGTACGATTTACGAAGCGCGATTTACGAGATTTAATTGTACCTCTATCTTCTATTTTCATAGGTAACTTTTTAGATTTAATTCTAAATGAATGCTGTATGAAACATGAAATGATTAGAAGGACAAAGCAATTTGCAATTGATGTTTGGAGATTGTGTTCTAGGTTGCCGCATTCCAGAGAGTATAACGGTTATGTGAATCAGTTAATTAGAAGTTCTAGTTCAGTTGCCGCAAATTATAGAGCAGTTACAAGAGCAAAGTCAAAAGCTGATTTTATTAATAAATTGAAAATTGTGGAGGAAGAAACCGATGAAAGTCAATTCTTTCTTGAAGTAATAGATGAGATCAATGATAATCATGACCTGATTTCTGAGATCAAGCGACTAATTAAAGAAGCTGATGAACTAGTAGCGATCATAGTAGCTAGCATAAAAACAGCAAGATCCTCTTAATTCTAAAAGTAGATTTTCAGGATCATTATATAATTTAAGGGTTGGAGTTCCTGAGGAACTCGTAAATCCAAAATCGTAATTCGTAAATCAAATGATCTTAATTGACGGTAAAAAAACCTCACAAGACATCAAATCCGAAATCGCTGCCCGAGTGGCAGAAATAAAAGCTGAAGGAGGCAAAACACCTCACCTAGCAGCTATTCTTGTGGGAAGTGATGGAGCGAGCCAAACCTATGTAAATGCAAAAGTGAAGGCCTGTGGAGAATGTGGTTTTGAATCAACTTTGGTAAGACTGGAGGATAATGTCTCCGAAGAGGAATTGTTGAAAGTGGTGGAGGATATTAATGAGAATGCTGATATCGATGGATTGATCGTACAGCTTCCGCTGCCTAAGCATATCTCTGTTGAGAAAGTGACCAATAAAATCAAGCCTGAGAAAGATGTAGATGGATTTACTCCAGCAAACGTTGGACGTATGGCTTTGAACTGGCCTGCTTACGTTGCGGCGACTCCTTACGGCATCGTAGAATTGCTGAAGAGATACAATATCGAGACTTCAGGCAAGCATTGCGTGGTGATCGGTAGATCCCATATCGTAGGAAGTCCGATGAGTATCCTGATGGCCAGAAATGGCTATCCGGGAAATGCTACGGTGACGTTGACTCATAGCCGGACTGCCAATCTTCCAGAGATCGCTAAAACTGCTGATATTCTGATCGTAGCTTTAGGAAAGCCTCATTTCGTAACTGCTGATATGGTGAAGCCAGGCGCTGTGGTAATCGATGTGGGGATTCACAGGATTGAAGATGCAAGCAAGAAATCAGGTTTCAGATTGGTTGGAGATGTGAAATTTGAGGAAGTTTCTGAAATCGCTTCTGCGATCACACCAGTACCAGGTGGAGTAGGACCTATGACGATTGCATCGTTGCTTTATAATACACTCTTGTCAGCTGAGAAGAAGGTTTACGGGTGATGATGATGCGTTTCTGTTAGTGGAATCTTTCTAGCGGCAAGACAGGCCCGAACAGAGGCGTTAAAGTAATTCCTAAGAAAATAAATGCAAAAGGTTAGCATCGGGTTTGCTTAGAATAGGCAAGTCTGATACTTTTGCAGTCTGTTAACCGCGCACGTGGTGAAACTGGTAGACACGCCAGCTTGAGGGGCTGGTGCTTTAAGTAGTGTGGAGGTTCGAATCCTCTCGTGCGCACAATGAAGCTCTGAAGCAATTCAGGGCTTTTTTTGTGACCTTTGAGGTTTTCGAAACCTCGAAGGTCTTGTTGTTTATTAAACCGCAAAGGCACAAAGGTATAGTTTGAATGATTGCTCGTGCCTCGGTTTGTGTCTCCACAAACCGAAATAGAAACGCCTTACCAAATTACTTTATAAAGAGTCAACTTAAGAATGGATTTCAAGAAAGTATTATCTTGAAAAATGCATGAACGTTGGAATGAAATTTATCAACTATTGGAAACCGTCCTTTCTTTATTAACTGCTTTATTTTCAGGTTTCAGTCTGTTTTTAGTATATAAAGGTTATTTATTAGCTAAACAGTATAAGGATCAGCAAAAAGAATTGAAAAATCTTGAAGAGCTGATATCAGTAAGGAGAAAATTATATCAAGATCTCAAATCAATGGAGGAAAAATTCAATATTTTCTACTTTGGTGGTTTTGAATATGATGAGCTTATTAATCCAACCCCTGAACAAATGAGAATTCCTGAATATCATTTTTCAGCCATTTTACCTCTTCCGAATTACCAATTGGTGCCTATAATTAAAAATAGATATAAGAGCGTTTATCAGGATATAAAAAACCTTGAAAGGGAAATAGAATTTAATGTGCTGTTTGTTTCATATCCAGAAATAGGTCAACAGCTTAGCCTTTTGAAGAATGAAATCAGTCATTGGGGAAAAGTTTATAAAAGCGAGGGTCATTATAAATTAGATAGTCCTACAACACCAATTATGTCATTTGAAGGCGGAACTGAAGATCAATTTAATGATCAGCGCTCTTTTCAACATAATGCATCAAGAGAGGTGCGAGATTTATTCGAGAGTAACAATCGAGAATCAATATTTTCAATATTAAAAAAACTAATGTCTTTGGTGATTGATATATCCAAACCAACAAAGAGGAGCTAGGACGCTTTATTTTTTTTAGACGATCTGCAAGTTTTATGATTTGAATTTGGTTTTTTTAGGGAGACCGTATAGTCCAAAAAATAAAAATCAGAGTAAATTAGTGAAGACTTGAATGTTTGCTATAAGCAGCCGCGATCTAACTTTTAACCTCCTTTTTCCACCATCGGCATCCTTCCTCCCATATATTTTCCTTACATTTTCAGCCTAAATAAACACCCATGAATCGATTATTTCCTTCGGCTTTCTTTTGCCTTGTTTTTTTTGCTTCTCAGTTTACCTTTGCTCAAGAAGCTCAATTCCCTCTCGTAAAAGATTTTGGGGGGATTTATGAAGTTCCTGAGGCCTCTGAAAGGCCAGATGGGAGTTTGGATTATTACATCCTAGTAGACATGACCTCAGCAGCTGAAGATAATGCTAAGATCAGTCGCTGGGTGGATAATATTGCCAGAATGATGAATCTTCACGGCCTTGCGGGTGTTTCTAAGGATCGCATGCATGTAAAAGTGGTAGTACATGGTGGAGCGATTGCTACCGTTATGAACAATGAAGTATATCAAAAGCGATATAATTCTGATAACCCGAATATTCCTGTTTTCAAGGCATTGGAAGAAGCAGGAGTAGAAGTGTTGGTGTGTGGGCAGTCACTTCGAGCTAGAAATCTAGAAAAATCAGATCTTTATGAGGGCGTGGAAGTAGCTTTGTCAGCTATGACCACAGTGACTACCTATGCTCCAAAAGGCTACACGATCTTAAAATTTTAATCCCCAATTGGAATAATTATTGGTTCCTGGGGTAATGTGTTTTTAATGAATAAGAAATCCCCTAGTTCCAGTACTGCTGGGAAAGTCGTTACCGGCTTTTTCATAGCCGCCATTTTCCTGATTGGAATGGCAGGGTTGACTTATTACACTCAGAATAGGCTCCTTGAAACCATGAAGGAACTTGCGGAGCCAAATCAGAAACAAAACCTGCTCAATAATCTTCAATCTGAGATTATTCAAATCACCCAGATGGATCACTCTACTGTTGATCAGGACTTTAGAGTTCAGGATTCAAGTGTGATTTCGCTTAAACTTAAGCTTCAGGAATTAGCATTATTGGCTGAAGACTCCTTAGAAAACAGCTATATCCAGAGTATAAGAACCAATCTCGATACCCTCATCTTGGGTTATATCAACTTGTATGAGGTTAAATCTAGTTTGGCTAATCGGAATTTCACCCAAGAAGCGTTGAACAAGGTGGAATTGGGAATTAGAAGGCGTGCAGCGAGTCTGGAGCAAAAACCCATAGAGAAGATCAATCCAAAAGCTTCCTTGTTCAATGAGCTGGAGGAAGAAATGACTTCTCGCCAAGAGGCAAAGACAGGTAAAGTTCAGCAAAAGACCATTATTACTAATGAAGATGACAAGTCAATTGCCTTCCTTCGTGATTTACAAAAGCAAAATTTCAAAGACTCCAATTTGCCAGAAGGGCAGACTCTAGATAGTGTTCTATATAACATCAAAGGTGTAATCAACAGAGTCAATCGGGAGGAGTCTATACAGCGGCAGAAACTTGCCAAGATGGAAGCCGATATTTCCATCAGCCAAAGCAAAATTATCAACACTATCCAAAGTCTCGTAAGCACCCTTCAGCAGCGTGCGATTGAGAAATCGGATCGCCAAAATGACTCCGCCTATCAGCTTACTTATGACATGACTTATTTCTTGATCATGATCGTGGTATTAGCAGTTATAGGTGCTGCGGTAATGGTTTATTCGATTTTGAAGGAGATCCAGGTTACAAAGAAATATCAGGAAAATCTCGAAATCTCGAGACAGAAGTCGGAGCAGTTAGCTAGGTCTAAGCAGGAATTTTTAGCCAACATGAGTCATGAGATTCGAAACCCTCTTCACGTAATTCAAGGCTATAGATCAGTTTTAGAAAAATCAGAATTAGACTCCAGTCAGCAATCCCATTTAAGAATGATAGGGTTTGCATCAGATACTTTAATGGAAATCGTCGATGAGGTGCTTGACTTTTCGAAACTGGAAGCCGGTAAGTTGAAGTTAGAGGCAAGGCCTTTCGACCCGGAGGCTCTCTTTTTCTCCTTGCAAAGCTTTTTTGAATTGCAGGCTGGAGAAAAGAAAGTCGATTTTGAATGGGCTTTGGATCTCCCAAAAGACAAATGGTTGATCGGTGATCAGCTTCGTTTGAAACAAATCCTAAATAATCTGCTTAGTAATGCATTTAAATTTACTTCAGAAGGCTCGATTTGTGTAAATGTGGGGTGGGTGAAAAATGAACTGACTGTGGAAATAAAGGACACAGGTATTGGGATGTCTCCAGCAGTGCTCGAAAAGGTCTTTATGGAATTTGATCAGGCCGACACCTCGATCTCTAGAAAATATGGAGGAACAGGTCTAGGTTTGGCCATAGTTCAGCGCTTGGTTTACTTGATGGGAGGAGAGATTAGCGCAAAAAGTGTAGAGCATGAAGGAACCTGCATGTTGGTGACTTTGCCTATGGTAGCTACAGAGTCCCAGCGCGTTGAGTTTAACCCCGATGAAATAGCAACCATTGATCTTACGGGGCTGAAGATACTTTTGGTCGATGACGACAAGGTGGGTATCAGGTATTTGGAGACTATTTTAAGTTACTTTGGGGGGTCTATTATCGCCTATCCTGGGGGTACTAATTTCCGGGATGAGTTTGTTGAGGTTGATTTTGACTTGGCGATTTTGGATATACAAATGCCTGAGTTCTCAGGATTTGATGTGGTGGCTAACTTACGATCTATTGATAAGTATAAAGAGATTCCGATCCTGGCTATGACAGCGAATGTGTTTGTGGAAGAGCGGGAAAAAATGATGGAAAGTGGTTTTACGGAGATAATTTTCAAGCCTTTCCAAGAGCGGGTATTGGTCGAATGCTTAGGTAAATTTTTCCCAAATAATGTGGTTAAAAACTCTCCTTTGAGCCCTAAAATCAGTGAATCGGAAAATACGTTGTTTCAGTTGAAAGATCTGGCGAGATTTTGTATGGGCGACGAACTTCTTCTGCAAGATATTGTACGTGAGCTGATAGCGGAGACTAGGAAGGATCTCGGTAAATTGAAAAAAGCGAGGTTAGAGGATGATTATGAGCAGATTCTCGAGATTTGTCATCAATTAGGAAGTCGCTTAGGTCAAATCAAAAGTACTGCAGGTCAGACGGCTAGGAAGGTAGAGAACAGTTTGAAAATAGGGAATAAAAATGGCCTCGGTGAAACGTTAAATCAGCTGGATGAAGAAATTAACATCTTGCTGTCAGCGCTTTCCGAGACCATTGAAAAAACTGCGGATTTACAAAGTTAATCCAAACCGTATTTTTCCATTTTACTATAAAGGGTTTTACGATCCATATTTAGAATTCGGGCAGTTTTGGACTTATTAAATTTGGTGTCCATCAGTACTTTTTGAATCAATTCTTTTTCCTGCTCTATCCACTGGGATTTATAATCCTTCGGAGAAAGCTTATCAGTCTTGCTTGAGTTGGAGGGGTAGCTTCCGTTTGACCCAACTAGACTCACAGAAGGCTCATAAATGTCTGCAGGCAAAGAGTCTTTCTCTACATATGATCCTGACGTCAAAAGAACCGCGCGTTTGATGATATTTCTTAACTCCCGCAAATTGCCTGGCCAGTCATAGGCAAGGAAAATCTCCCAAACTTCAGGAGAAAACCCTTTGACATTTTTGCCAAGACGGGCATTACTCTCTTCCAAGAATTGATCTGCGAAATCTTGCAAATCTTCTTTCTTGCTTCTTAGTGGGATAGCGCTTAGGGTAAATTCATTCAATCTATGATATAGATCCTCACGGAAATGCCCATCCCCAGCCTGCAAAATCAGATTATCATTTGTGGCAGCAATAATCCGTACATCGATTTGAATTTCCTTATTACCTCCGATTTTTCGGATGGTTCTCTCCTGAATCGCTCGCAGTAGTTGTATTTGCACATCATAGCTCAGATTTCCAATTTCATCCAAGAAGATGGTGCCACCATTCGCCATCTCAAAATGTCCTGTTTTGTTCTCTAAAGCTCCCGTAAAGGCACCCTTTACATGTCCAAAAAGTTCACTGCCAGCTAGTTCTTTGGGCAAAGCTCCACAGTCAATTGCAATAAAAGCTCCATCTTTTCTGGTGGATAAATCATGAATTCTTCTTGAAATAAATTCCTTGCCTGTACCGGTTTCTCCTAGAACCAATACGCTTAAATCAGTCGGTGCTACGAGTTGTATATGCTTTTCAAGTTTTTCGGCCTCAGAAGAAGTCCCTATTACATAGCTACTTTTTACCTTGTTTTTTGGTGAAAAACTTGTTGGAGCTGCAGTGTTCTCCGTAGAATCAGGCTCTTGGATTTTGGCTGAAAGAGATTCTTTTACAGTTGCCAACAGCTCATCCGGGTTGATCGGCTTGGTGATGTATTCGAAAGCTCCTAGTTTCATTGCCTTAATTGCAATTCGTATATCGGAGTAGTGAGTGATTAGAATCACTTGGGTATGAGGATAATTGCTTTTAGACCATTGGAGCAACTCCATGCCAGTGCCATCCGGTAGCCTGAAATCGGCAATGATCAAATCGAACTTAGAATTGCTAAACAATTGCTGTGCTTCCTTGACTTTGATAGCAGTCTGAATTAGGAATCCATTTTTCTCTAAAAAGGTCTTGACTATTCTGGAATAAGTCAGATCATCTTCTACTAATAATATGCGCTTCATGAATATCTTTCTTTGTAGAGCTAGTTAACAAAAAAAGCACCAGACAAGTGCCCGATGCTTTTTTACTTGAGAGATTAAGCAACTAGTCTTTTATTTTGTTTCCTTTTTTCGTCAGCTTTTCTTTTAAGTATTGCCAAATACACCAGGGAAATAGGAGATGCAGAGGGTATGCCTATTAGTGAAAATGCGCTTTTGAGCTATTTGTTGATATAAGTCAAAATGTATTTGTATAAAAATGCCTCAGATTGTTCTTTATAAATCTAAAAACACCCAATAAAACATAGGCTATCTCAGCTATTTCGCAGGTTATTCTGAATAGCAGGATTTGACAGAATATTTAATCTTTGAAGCGAACTTTTTTGAGGGAAAATTCTTTTAAAAACTAGTAACTTTGATTCTTCAAAATAACATTTGCCATACTCTATGAGTGACGCCATCAAACACGAATGCGGCATAGCAATGATTAGATTGCGAAAACCTGCCCAATATTATATCGATAAATATGGGACAGCAGCTTTTGCCTCTAATAGGCTCTATGTCCTGATGCAAAAACAAATAAATAGAGGTCAGGATGGTGCAGGAGTCGCCAATGTCAAAATAGACACAAAGCCTGGGACTAGATATATCAGTAGATATAGATCTATTGAGCCTTCAGCTGTCAATTTCATCTTTGACAAAATCAACAGGAAATATAAGAAGGCCAAGAAAATCGGAGGTCACGATGCACTTTCTGACGGAAACTGGTTGAAAGAAAATATTGCTTTTACTGGAGAAGTATGGCTGGGGCACCTGAGATACGGGACACATGGAGAGAATTCCATCGAGACTTGTCATCCTTTCCTGAAGCAAAACAACTGGAGAAGCCGAAACCTGGGAATGGCCGGTAACTTCAACATGACGAATGTGGAAGAACTTTTTGATAAGCTAGTTCAGCTGGGGCAGCACCCAAAAGAAAAGACTGATACTGTCACCGTGATGGAGAAAATCGGCCACTTTTTGGATGAAGAAAACCAACGGATTTTTGATAAATATAAGCACCAATTCTCCAATGAGCAGATCACTCAGGTGATTGAGGACGAATTGGACATGGCTAGAATCCTTAGGAGATCTTGTAGAGACTTTGATGGGGGATATGCTATGGCTGGCATCGTAGGGAATGGCTCAGCTTTCGTAGTGCGGGATCCTTCAGGCATTCGTCCAGCCTATTATTATGCGGATGATGAGGTGATTGTAGTCGCTTCAGAAAAACCAGCGATAAAATCTGCATTCAATATCAATTTCAATTCAATCAAAGAAATTCAGCCAGGTGATGCCTTGGTAATCAATAAAGATGGATCTTTTGCAGAATCAGAAATTATGCCTGCAAGAGAAAAGAAATCTTGTTCTTTTGAGCGTATCTATTTTTCTAGAGGAACTGATCCAAATATCTATCAGGAAAGAAAAAATCTGGGTAAGGCATTGATCCCTCAGATCTTGAAAGCGATTGATTTTGATCTTAAAAATACCGTTTTCTCATACATTCCAAATACTGCCGAAACTGCGTTCCTAGGAATGATTGAAGGGTTGGAGGATTATTTGGCGGCCAAACGAAGAGAAGTCTTTGTGGACGGCAAACCTCACATGGGGGATTTGGATGAGCTATTGAATTTCCGGCCAAGAGTGGAAAAGCTGGTGAGCAAAGATGTGAAATTGCGTACATTCATCACCAACGACGAAGATCGTGATTCCATAGTCGCCAATGTTTATGATACCACCTATGAGGTAATCAAGCCAGGTGTGGATACCCTAGTGGTAA
This sequence comes from Algoriphagus sp. 10J20-15, assembly GCF_055809615.1. NCBI lineage: Bacteria > Pseudomonadati > Bacteroidota > Cytophagia > Cytophagales > Cyclobacteriaceae > Algoriphagus > Algoriphagus sp. 10J20-15. Next base: position 46,324 of record NZ_JBVVUG010000031.1, on the reverse strand, counting down.
TTGACGACAGTATCGTAAGGGGAACTACACTAGAGAAAAGTATCTTGACTACGTTGGATAAGTTAAATCCAAAGCGAATCATTATAGTTTCTTCTGCTCCACAGATTAGATTCCCTGATTGCTATGGAATCGATATGTCGAAAATGAAGGAATTTATTGCTTTTAGAGCGGCATTAGCCTTGATCAAGGAACGGAAAATCGACTATACACTTGAACAGGTTCATGATTCATGTGTAGCACATCCTTATTCTACCGAGAATTTCGTCAAAGGCGTTTATAGCTCTTTTACGGATGATGAGATTTCTGAGAAAATCTCTGAGATTGTTACCAATGATGATATCAAAGCTGAAGTGCAAGTGATTTATCAGACAGTTGATAATCTTCATAAATGCTGTCCAGACCATCTAGGCGACTGGTATTTTACGGGTGATTATCCTACCACTGGTGGGATGAGAGTTGTCAACAGATCTTTCGTAAACTTCATGGAAGGCAAGACTGTGAGAGCATATTAAGCAAAAATATTTCGAATATAGTAATAGAATTATTAAGGCACAGAGAGGTTATTCTTTGTGCCTTTTTTCTTTCAAGACAGTTCAAATTCTTAATTTCACCTAATCAGAAAAAAATAAAAAATGGATATAAACGTAGCCCTCCTTAAGGAAATCTGTGAAATAGCCGGAGTACCTGGTCTTTGAGAAAAGAGTAAGAGATTTAGTTATTGATTTGGTCACTCCCTTAGCCGATGAAGTCAAAGTAGATAACATAGGAAATGTAATTGCCATCAAAAAAGGTAAAAGAAATCCCGATGGTAAGCGGGTAATGATCGCTGCTCACATGGATGAGATTGGCTTTATCGTCACACATATTGACGATAATGGTTTTTTGAGATTCCATACGTTGGGAGGTTTTGACCCGAAGACTTTAATTGCTCAGCGAGTGATCGTACATGGCAAAAAAGATCTGGTAGGCGTGATGGGAAGTAAACCTATCCATGTAATGTCAGCTGAGGAGAGAACAAAACTTCCAAAGACGACAGATTTTTTCATAGATCTAGGAATGTCTAAAGAAGAGGTGGAAAAATACATTACAGTAGGAGATCCAGTAACACGAGATAGGGAATTGATCGAGATGGGTGATTGTGTGAATTGTAAATCTATAGATAACCGCGTTGCTGTGTTTATTCTTATTGAAACTCTTAAGCAACTTGAAAACCCTGCTTATGATGTCTATGCTACCTTCACCGTGCAGGAAGAGGTTGGATTACGTGGCGCCAATGTAGCAGCGCATGGTATTAATCCTGATTTTGGGATTGCTTTGGACACCACGATTGCTTTTGATGTGCCAGGAGCTCAGGCTCACGAAAAAGTGACTGAATTAGGTAAAGGCACGGCGATCAAGATAATGGATGCGATGACCATCTGTGATTACCGCATGGTAGAATTTATGAAGCAAACAGCAGACAAAGCAAAGATCTCTTGGCAGCCTGAGATTTTAGTAGCTGGTGGAACAGATACGGCTGGAGTTCAGCGTATGGGCAAGCAGGGTGCAATAGCAGGAGCTATTTCTATCCCAACTCGACATCTTCATCAGGTTATTGAGATGGCTCATAAGCAAGATATAGCAGACTCAATAGCATTGTTGAAAACCTGTTTAGAAGAGATAGATCAGTACGACTGGAAGCATTGATTTTCTTATTTTAATTATAATTCAATTGTATAAACTTCTGATATTGGGTTAGTATTAATATTAAACTCAAAATTAATTGTCTCATTTTCAGTTAAATATTAATTAAGTTAAGTTCGCCTATTTGATAAGTTGTTTTTTTTCTTTCTTCTAGTTAATTTTTTTAGTTCGACTTAAATTCAAGAAATGAAAAACTTTAAGAATTCCTGTTTATCAGCGGTGTTAGGAGTAACGGTTTGTTCTACTACTTTTCTAACAAAGACTAATGGCCAGACTTTATCTGGACCAGAATGTTCAGAATATCAGGATAATAGAAGAAAAACGATTGGCGCTTACATTAGACTAGGAGGCTCCAATGTGAATTGTGAACCTACTGCTTGGATTAATGTAGGTGATCAAGTTAAATGTAAAACTTCTCAAGATGATCAATGCTCAGGCGAGACAGCGTGCACATTAAGTCAACCTTGAAATAGAAAGGGGTTCGAAAGAACCCCATTTTAATTTGGTTAATATGAGAAGATTTACAACGTTGCTTTTTTGCCTAATTAGTTGTGTGGAACCTGCAGAGGAGGCAGTAGAACTAGGTAATAGAAAAATAGAAGATAGGGTACTACTCTCCGAGGTCGCCGAAAGTATCGATTATGTGATTTTAGATATAGAGTCAGATGCTGTGATCTATGGCGTAGATAAATTGATCTATGAAAATGGTAGATTTTTCATTTTGGATAATTCTTACACTGAAACATTGGCTGTTTACACAGATGTAGGCACCTATTTATTCTCGTTGGAGATAGGATTGGGTGGCCCAGATGAGTTTGTGGAAATTTCAGATTTTGATTATGACCCTATTTCCCGGGAGATTTTTATCTTTTCTGGATCCCAAAGAAAGATTTTTGTATTTGATGAAAACGGAAACCCAAGCAGACAATATAAAATACCTAGTTCCTTTATCATTCATTCCTTAGGTTATTTGGGACAAAATAAATTCGCATTTTTCAGAGATATGACAGAAGAGTCTAAAGTGGATTTACCAAGTCAACTTTTTACTTATGATTTTGATAAGGGGCAAGTCTTAGATCAAGCCATTCCTCTTTCAAAAACCAAGATAATTTTATCCCAAGACTTTGCACTAGTTCGTTCAGGAAAAGAATTGTTTGCTTCAAAAATGTATGATTCAAGTATATTTTCCATATCTGATGAAGGACAAATCAGTGAAGTATTGAAGTTTAGTGATATAACAAGTTTAAGCAACCGAGAAGATATCGTTGATGAAGAGAGTTATAGGAAGGTGATGGCTGAAGAAAAGGGGGTTTTTTATATGGGGTATTGGAGTGGCAATTTGGATAATCATCTTTTTCTTATCAAAAAGGATCAGAAACCAGTATTACGATGGAAAAGCAAAACTCAGGATGTGTTAACTGAAAGGATTCAAAATGATCTGGATATACCTATATTCTCCAATTTCAAATATTTGAGTAATGAGGTCTTAATAGCGGTGTTAGATGAGGAGGCAATAGGCGGACTTCAAGGAATTCCGGATGGTAAAGCATTCCTGCAAAAGCACAGACCTGAAGGAGAATACTTGAGTCCTATCATTGCTAAAATTAAGTTAAAGCACGAATGAATTACTTGATCTCTATAGTATCCTTTTTGTTTTTACCCATGTTCGAGTCGGACAAAATGGTGGTAGTGAGTAACACTGAATTAGGATATGACTATATGATAGATACCCATGAAGTGACCATGGCTGAATTTGAAAAATTTGTTTCAGCTACCGGTTTTAAGTCTACCTGTGAAACCCGTGGAACTGGCCCCAAACCAACAGGTGATAGTCCCTCCGAACTAGTTGAAGGGTTGAATTGGCGTCATAATCAAGATGGAAAGCTGATCGATAAGAAATGGTATGCTAAACTACCTGTTACCAGAGTGACGATTACTGATGTTAAAGCTTATTGCAAATGGGTTGGGAAAAGACTTCCAACTGTAAGGGAGTGGAAAATTGCCGCTGCTGGAGGTGTTTGGCCACCGGTTTACAAATATTCTGGTTCAAATAAGGCAAATAGTGTAGGCTGGTATGATACAAACTCGAAGATGGAAATTCAACCAGTCGGCACCTTGGCGCCAAACCAATTGGGGGTATATGATATGTCTGGAAATGTGGAGGAGTTTGCGCTTTTAGAAAAAAATGGCACAGTGTACCATAGAATAGGGGGACGTTTTTTTAGTGACAAAGATATGATGGCAATAGAGGGTAATTACAGCTTCGATCTGAGTAATACGGAGTTTTCCAGTCCTTTTCTTGGTTTCAGGTTGGTGAAAGATGTACCTCGGTAGTTTGAGAAATTGCAAATTCATGCAGGTCAATTTACCTTCCTTTAGTTAAGATTTTTTCAAAAATTGCCCACTTTAAATAACCTTAAATTCAGTACATCATTTTTTTCGCAAGCTAGTGCAGCCTGGCTTTTGATTTAAAAGGGTAGAACCAACTATCCACTTTTAGTATGGCATTAGTGAAACGTGACAAAATAATTGTAGAACCTTTCTTAGCCTTTGGAAATGAAGATGAGGTTTTTTTCAAAGGAAGAGTAATAAAGGCCTATACAGAGAAGAGGCCGTCTTCCCGGAATAATTGGTTCTCAAATATCATTTCGGCAGTCAAAAGATATTCAGGTTCTTCTGTATCCCTTGCGAAGGTTGAAATCACCTTTCAGGGAAAAAGCTTTATTGTATCAACCGATGAAGATGGGGTTTTTGAGCTACAGATCGGGGACTCCAAACCCAGTACAGAGATAAATGAATATGTAACCTATCAGGTGTTGGAGCCAGTGACTAAAAAGTCTTCAGTAGTACATATGGAGGTAGTCAGGTACTCTGGAAAATCTTGGGGTGATTTCAGATATAGATGATACGATTATAATATCTCATTCTACTGATTTGGGGAAAAAGTTCTGGCTTTCTATCTCCAAGAATGCATACACTAGAAGGCCCTTGCCTGGTGTGTCCTGAATTTTATAAGAAGATTACCGAGGATATGGAAATACCGATTTTCTATGTGTCAAGTAGTGATTGGTCGCTTTATGATATGATTCGGGACTTTCTGAAATATAGGCATATCCCAAATGGCCCTATTTTGCTGAAGGATAAGCATATCAACCTGAAAAATATATGGAAGTCAGGGGGAGGAGATCATACGCATAAACTTAAGAAGATCGAGCTGCTTATGGAAATGTATCCAGAGATGCAGTTCTATTTGATCGGAGATAGTGGACAGCATGATCCAGAGATTTATGCTGAAGTGATTAAGAACTATCCCGGAAGAATCAAGGATGTATTCATTAGAATTGTTGGGAAATTGGATGAAAATAGAGAGAATGAGTTGAAGAATTTGGCTGGGTTTGATCACTTTCATTTTATATCCTCATCCAAGGAGGCAATTCAAATAGTCGAAAATGAATCAATTTTTAATTAGGCTAACATTTCAAATGAATGACTAGAAAATGTCTCTTAGTTTTCAATCCTATTTCTGGGAATGATTCTATTACCGAAGCGGAGCTTCTGGAACTAGCTGAAGTTAAATTGCCGGATTTTCTCCTTGAATTATGGAAAACTACTGGTGAAAAGGATGATGAAAAATTAATAAAGAAATTTGAAGAGCTCCTTCCTGATTTGGTTCTGATTGGTGGTGGAGATGGTACAGTTAAGTTGGTTGCAAATACGCTGCATGGCAAGAATGTCCCGCTTTGCATTTTGCCTTTAGGCTCAGCCAACGGCCTGGCTAAATGTATGGAAATTAATGATTTGGTGGATTCTTGGGAAGCTATTCATGATTTTAGCCCTCAGGCAATAGATGCTATCTACATCAATGGCGAACTTTGTCTTCATTTAGCCGACTTTGGAATGAATGCCAATCTGATCAAAAAATTTGAGGAGGAGGAATCCCGAGGCATGTTTGGCTATGTGAAGAATTCGTTTTCTGAGATTTTTGGTGCAGAGGAAGCTCGTTTTCAACTTATTGTAGGAGAAGAGGTAATTGAAATTAAGGCTAAAATGATCGTTCTAGCCAATGGAGATCGATACGGAACGGGGGCAATTGTGAACTGTAGAGGCAAAATGGGCGATGGGAAATTTGAGGTTATTTCCATCAATCCGCAGTCTGCTGAGGATTATTTGAAAATGACAATGGCATTTTTTAAGGGAAATCTGGACCAATTGGAAAGTGTGCAGACTTGGTCAGTAGATTCATGCCAACTTTTGAATCCAACAGGCGCTAAGTTTCAAATTGATGGAGAAATAATGGGGAGTCCAGAATCAATTACTGCGAAGATAGAGAAGCATGCATTTCAGTTTTTGACAGGAAAGTCATTCAAAGCTTGCCATATTTCCTAGAAAGCGTTCACTCATCTAAAAGAGTTAATCAGAACCCCAGAATTCCTTAACTTACTTTTATCTTTTTACATCAACCCTGATTTCCATGTTTAGAAAAGTAATTATTACTGGCCTTTTGGGCAGCGTACTCATTTCCTGTAGTTCTGAGAAGAAAGAAGTGATGGTCTCCGAAGAGCCCAAAGCAGAATGGATAGAAATGTTTAACGGACAAAATCTAGAAGATTGGACTCCGAAAATTTACCATCACGAGGCCGGTGATAATTACCAAAATACGTTTCGCGTAGTTGACGGCGCTATAGAAGTTAATTACGATGACTACAATGAGGGCTTCAATGATCGCTATGGTCACTTGTTTTACAAGAAGTCTTTTTCGTCCTTCCACATGACATGGGAATACAGATTTACAGATCAATGGCTGGAGGATGCAGCGAGCTATACTTACAGGAATAGTGGAGTGATGTTCCATTCTCAAGCGCCTGAGACGATTCTAAAAGAGCAGGATTGGCCGATTTCTGTGGAATGGCAAATGCTAGCTGAAGAAAAAGAAGGGGTGTCTAGACCCACGGGGAATATGTGTTCACCAGGGTACAGATGTGTTTTTCGAAGGTGAAAAGGATCCTCGCCATTGCATCAATTCCACTTTTCCAACCTTCAAATGGGATGAGTGGGTAAAGGCTGATTTGGTAGTTTATGGAGATTCGTTGGTGATTCATATGGTAAATGGAGACACCGTCTTACAATACACCAAACCACAGATCGGTGGAGGTGTTGCAAATAATTTTGACCCTAAATACAAGGAAGATGGCAAGCTTTTGAAAGAAGGTTATATTGGTTTACAAAGTGAAGGGCAAGGGGTGATATTTAAGAATTTGAAGATTAAAGAGCTTTAAGAAGTATCTAGTATCAAGACATAAGTAGCAAGGTTTCAAATTTGAGAACCAAGATTCTAGAATCAAGAAATAAAGAGTTACTAACTATTTGCCGCCGTTCGTGTCACACGAACGGCTTTTTTTATTTGTTCAAAAAGGGTGGGCTGAAGCTTCCGGATTCCAGCTTCCTACTTCAAATAAACCGTCTTTCCTGTCTTTGCACTTTCCACGGCTGCAGAGAGAATTTCTACAACGATCATGTTATTTTCCAAAGAAGGTAGAGCATATTCCTCAAGAGTTTGATCACCATTAATCACTGCTAGGAACAGTGTGAATGGATCTTCAAAAGGTGTGTTTTGATATTCAAGTTTTAACTTTTCTTCTTCAAAACCTGAATATCCTTCAGCAGATAGAATGCGAACATCAGTGGGATTGTCTGCGTAAATCACTCCGGTAAGTCCGTAGATTTCCATGTCTTTTCTGCCAATTGGCCAGTTCCAAGATGCCTGGATAGTAGCTTGGGAATCTTCATAATTTAGGATTATCGTAGCCTCATCATCCACTTTTGGATTGTTTTCAGGCTGAAGCTGTTGAGTCACGGCAGTTACAGATTTAGGCCTTTTCCCATTTTCCAACCAAGTCACCAGATTTGCTCCATAGCAACCAAAATCGATGATTGCACCGCCGCCATTTAATTTCGGGTCAGTCAGCCATTCTAGGAATTCTTCGCTTACACCAATTTTTTTCGGTCCTTTATGTCCATCTCGTACTACAATTTTCCGAAGGTCTCCTACCTCACCACTTTGAAGAACTTCATAAGCTTTGAAAGTGCTAGGATACCAAGTCGTCTCGTAATTTGTGATGAGCTGAATGTTGTGTTTCTCAGCTAGAGCTTTCATCTTTTTAGCATGTTCCAGGCTTACCGCCAATGGCTTTTCTACCATCACATGGATACCTCTTGGGGCGCAAGCCTCGACTACTGCTAAGTGATCGTAGATATTCCCGAAAGCCGTTACAGCTTCAGGTTTCGTCTTCTCAAGCATTTCTTCCATGGTGTCAAAAACCAAATCCATGGAAATACCATGCTGCTCAGTTAGACGTTTTGCCAACGCTCTATTCGGTTCAGCAATTCCGACGATTTCTAAATCTGTACGATCTTTAGCATTCAGGATCCAGCCCACATGCCCATGAGTTAGACCGGCCACACCAATTTTTGTGCGTTTCTGCTGGGCAAAAGAATGAGTACTTAAAAAAACTGAAAGTATTAAACAGAAAATGAATCGGGTTTTCATGGGTTAGTTAGGTTTGAGAACTAAAAAATCGGGAAATTGGATTGGCTTTGCAAGGATGCGATGATTTTTAGTTTTAATAGAACTCGACCATTGCAATACATTCAGTTTTGGAAGGCCTTAAAGGAAGGTACGTATTAGAATGATTAACCTAGATAGGATACAACTGCCATTTCAATTTGACAGTCAATTGCTTTAGGAAGAGGTGAAAAACTGATGGAAGTGGTGTGGATCAACCATTTTGAAATATAAAATTACCAAGGGAATTGGTCAGTGATTCCGCTCACAGCTAGAGTAGGAGTGACGCATCCTATCTTAATGGCGATAGCTATTCCAGGTGATTATGATTTTGTACCGACTCCTAGCCTAGAATCCAGTCCTTATTTTTTAATCAGTCTTGGAAAGCTTCAAAGCAGAAAAATGTTCGGTGAGGTTGATGAAATTAACTCCAGGTTCGGAGATAAAAGAGCATTATGATTATGATTTGGATGAAGGAGAAGTTCGGATTTACCTACCCGTTTTCACCAATGATAAGGTGATCAGATGAATGACTGGCTTATGGGGATTATGGGTTAACCAATATGCAAAAAGATATAGTCAGAAAGCTTTTGTGAGATGTTCTGATCTAAAAGGAGCTTTTTGAAGCAATTGCGAGTTTGTAGGTAGTATCCCATTAAATGTGTAAAGCAATCTGAAAAATTAATGAATAACTTTTCAACGTTTACACACTTAATGGGATAGTATTAATTAATGAGTTACTGCTTCTTCAATTTTGGCTTTCATGAAGCTCACCTCACCAGTCTCCACGTCGTAATAGCTACCAACCATTCCTATTTCGCCACTTTCGAATAATTCTTTTAAGACTGGGCTTTCTTTGATAATGGTGTCCATCATGCAAATCACATTTTGTTTTTCCACCGCATTGATAAATTCAGGATCAGTTTGGTCTGTTTCAGGCATTTCATTTTTAACTTCATCAATAGCAGGATTAATCTTCTCCAGTAAGCCCGTTAAGTTACCAGTTTTCACTCCTGCGCATGCACCTTTAATTGCCCCGCATTTGCTATGACCAAGAACTACTATAAGTTTTGACCCGGCAAGTTTACAGGCAAACTCCATGCTGCCCAAAATGTCATTGTTTATAATGTTCCCAGCAATCCTGATACTAAAAATATCTCCTAGACCTTGGTCAAAGATCAGTTCTGCTGAGGTTCTGCTATCGATACAACTCAATACTACGGCAAAGGGAAATTGACCGTCTTTGGTCTCATTCACTTGCTCAAGAAGATTTCTATTTATTTTCAGATTATTTATAAACCTCTGATTGCCTTCTTTTAATATTTCTAAAGCTTTTGCTGGAGTAATTGTAGCTTGAGTTTCTGCTGTATGTACTTTCATTTTTTTAATGTTAGGTTGTGGAGGGATAAGATTAATTTTGAAACAATTCACTGTATTTATCTTCTGATAAAACACGCTTTTCCGTGTAGACATTGTTGTTCGTTTCAATGTCATTTTCAAGTCTATATGCTTTTTTGAAACCTATAAGTACGACGGTTATGCCTTTTTCTTCGGCATTTATCGTCTTAAATTCATTGATCAAATCCAAAACATCTTGAGCGATATATACGGTGTCAGAAGCATCAATAATTACGTTAGAGTAGTCAGGTAATTTGTTAAGGGTAAGCTTGATTGCAGCTTTATTGAGAAATGAAACCTCTTGAGCCAAATCCACATGGATTACGTCGCCATGTTTGTATTCTTCTGTTCTGAAATAGTAAGCTTTTTTAATATTCCCTCTAAGAATGAACACAATACTCATAAACATTCCCAATACTACGCCATTCAGTAAACCTAGGAAAACGACCGCTAATAAGGTGATGATGAAAGGGATAAATTGATACTTCCCGCGCTGCCAAAAGTGCTTGACGGTACTTGGGTTTGCCAATTTGTAACCTATCATTAATAAAATGGCAGCAAGTGTCGCCATTGGTATCATATTCAGAATAGTTGGTATACTGAGAACACAGATAAGTAGCAGTAAACCATGCACTATAGTGGACATTTTGGTTTTTGCTCCTGCGTTTGAATTTGCAGAAGACCTCACCACCACCGAAGTCATCGGTAACCCTCCTAATACTCCGCTGATCATATTACCAATTCCCTGGGCTTTTAATTCCACGTTTGTGTTGACAAATCGCTTTAATGGATCCAATCTTTCAGTAGCCTCTATACATAAAAGTGTTTCAATCGATGCTACTATAGTTATGGTAAAGGCAACTACCCATACAACTGGATTAAATATCGCATCATAAGATGGAGTTGTAAAAATGCCTTTGAATTCTTCAAAACTGGTTGGTACAGGTAGGCTCACCAAATATTCAGGGGTGACAACCAAGGAGCTATTTGTTATTATGAATATCCCATTGATCAAGATACCAGTAGCTACGGCTACTAGTGCACCTGGAACAAGCTTTAGCTTCTTCAAAGCAGCAACTTTGTTCCAGACTATAAGTACTGTTAAAGACGCTGCAGTGATAATCAAAATGCCAGGTTGAATCTCCTGAAACGCGGTAAATAAGTCTGCAAACAGCCCGAAACCAGAACTGATTTCGACGTCTGAACCTAAAGCTAGAGGGATTTGCTGAATTAGAATAATTACACCAATTCCTGCAAGCATGCCTTCAATTACATTGGAAGGGAAGTAATTAGATATGGTTCCTGCTTTCACAAAGCCTAGGAGTATTTGCATAGCTCCGGCTAGAATAACGGCTATTAAAAATGCTTCGTAACCAAGATCGGTAATAGCGACGAAAACAATTGCTGTTAGGCCTGCAGCAGGTCCTGAGACACTTATGTGGGATTGGCTTAGAAATCCGACTACGATACCTCCAATGATTCCTGAAATAATTCCTGCAAATAACGGGGCTCCAGAGGCCAATGCGATTCCCAAACATAGCGGTAGCGCTACCAGAAATACGACTAAACCTGATGCGACATCTGATTTCAGATGCGCAAATAGATTATTACTTTTCATGTAAATAAATTATGAGTTAAAATTCCTGCACTAGTAAAAAGGTGTATTACCTATACGATTAGATTATCCACAAATGACAGGATAGGTGTCATAGGGAAAGAAAAAATCAGGAAAACTCAGGGGGAGGAACGATAATTCCAACGTGATGTATGGCCGTCAAATAGCCGACATTGCTATATTTTATTGTAATTAATTCAGAGAATGTTCTTTCGTCTAAATAGGTACTTGAGAAAATATAATCGTCCAGATTAGCAGATACCTTGACTTCATGTTCTTTAGTCTCTTCTTCTGCAAAAGAATATACCATAGAAATATCCACTTCCTCATCTATAGCTGACACAATAACAGAAGGCACCACCAAAAGGGAAGTTAGTATAACTAAAAACCCAAAGGCAATGATGCTATATATGGCTTTGCTGAAAATCAATCTTATTAAGTATGAGCTGTGGTTAGCGAATTAACTAAAAGTCAACGTGAATTGATATCAATTGTTCAATTTTTTTTATGGTTTATTACGTTTTTATACTAAATGAGGACTGAAAATTATGGAATTGATTTTCTTAGACGTTTGATTTAATAATGAATTTCAGCTCATTACAGCGGTTTTGTTTTGCTCTTTCTACACCGGGAAAATATTTAATGCTTGGGTCTGCGAATGACAGACTATACAAGCAGGGGATAAGAAATTGCATGAATAGCCATCATAATAATTACAAAATGAAATTCTGTTGAACCGTAGATTCCTTCAACTTAGTTTGAAGAAATCTACGTCAGTTACGATAAGGTAAAGCGATATAGAATATAATAAACAGTAAAGAGGAGGTGATTTCGATTTCCTGTCATCCTCGCTGGCTGATGGAAAATGACTTTCTACCCGAAATGCAAAGAAATTCAAGTAGCTCTCTTCAATGCTAATTCTATATAATTCCCGCTACATCCTAGCGATAGTCATTCCTCCATCCACGCAAATCACTTGTCCTGTGGAGTAGGGAAGATCTCCTCTCACCAAAGCAGCAACCACTTTTCCAATATCTTCTGGAACACCCATTCTTGGCTCTAAAGTCATTCCATTTTTGACTCCCTCATGATACTTTTCCCGCACCTTCTCTATCATATCTGTCTCTATCACTCCAGGGCGAATCTCATAAACCGGGATTCCGAATTCAGCCATTTTCACTGCCATGACTTGGGAAAGCATAGCCAATGAAGCTTTGGACATGCAATAAGATGCACGGATCTTGGATGCTACTGTGGCAGAAATAGAGGTCACGTGGATGATTGATATTTCGGAATCAGGAGTGGCAGTCTTAAGTTCTGACATCCACTTTGCGATAGCCTGGGTTAGGAAAAAGGTCCCTCTTTGATTGATGTTCATTAAATGGTCAAAATCGTCTTCCGTAATATCGAACACATCGGATCTCGTTCTCGGGGCAACTCCCGCATTATTTACAAGCACGTCGATTTTCCCAAACTTAGCGATCATCCCTGAAACAATAGCCTCACGATCCTCTGCGGAAGCAATGTTTCCTTGTAGGTATTCTACCCGTACACCAAATCCTTTCAATTCCTCCAAGGCTTCACGTACACTAGCCTCCTCACGCACTCCATTGATAGCTAGGTTAAAGCCTTCCTCAGCGAGTTTTTTAGCAATTCCCAAACCAATCCCTCTGGATCCCCCAGTTACTAATGCTACTCGGCTCATGATGCTTTGATAGTTTTAAGTGTTTCGTGTATTTCCATTTTCTTATAAAAAGGATCCAGTGGGAAGCATCCTGAGATCATTCCATTTCTTCGCGCCGTAGTACAATCCGAGAAGGTACGACAGATTTTTGCCCGCTTCATTGGTGTTCCTTGCAGAACATCTGCTGGCAATTCGGGATAACTCAGTACCATTCTTCCCAAGCCGATAGAATCTGCTTTTCCTGCTTCTAATACGTTTTGAGCCACATTAGGTAGCCATTCTTGTAAGTAAGAGTAGGCAGATCCGACGGTGTAGAATTTAGGGAATGCTTTTTTTACTTCTGCGACAGCATCGATTTGCCGAGCGACTCCATGCAATGGATCTTCTGGTGGCATGTAGCCGTCTGAAGGTGGGAAAAGCGCTGGGCGCTGTATATGCGGATTGTAATAAGGACTGCCTGCTGTGGTGCAAAGTAATTCTATGTCCAGTTTTTCCAGTTCTTTCAGAAACTCAAATGACTCCGATAGATTCTCGCCTATGCCTGATTCATTTCCTCCAAAAGCATAGTTATAAGGACTTTCGGCAGCTGGAATTCCAGTTCCTTCAGTCCCTTGCTTAAATGGCACCCAGTCGAAAATGCTCATGCGGACTCCAATTTCCAATCCTGGTGCTTCTGCTCTGATTCCGGCGGTTATTTCCCGGATAAAACGGGTTCTGTTTTCTAAAGACTTTCCATATTTTCCTTCACGGTCATAAGCACTCAGGAATTCATGTCCTAAATAGCCATGACAATGTTTGATGTCCACGAACTTGTATCCGGTCTTTTGTGCGCGAACTGCTGCAATCACATAAGCATCGATCAGCTCGGATATTTCTCCATCAGTCATAAGCGGGTAATCATCCGCCAAACCAAATTTCTTATTCAACACTGGATGCGAATATAGAATCTTCGGCTCCATCTGAGTTTTGCTATTCGGTTTGCAAAACCTGCCTGAATGTGTGAGTTGCAGGCCTGTGAGTAAATCATCTGTGCTTCCAAATGCTGCCTTGTGCTCACTTTCCACCATTTGATATAACTCATCAAAGTCTCCGAGATTTTGCTCATTGATCATGAGTTGATTCGGATTGGCACGTCCAGAAGGCTGCACTGCTACAGCTTCGCAGCCCCAGAGTAATTTGGCTCCGCTGATAGCAAAGTTCTTCCAGCGTCTTTTGGTAAGTTCGGTAGGTTTGCCGTCCGTAGTCCCATCCCAACCTTCCATGGGAAGGATGCAGAATGCATTTCCAATCTTATTGCCGGCTCGTGTGGTATGTGCTCTTGCAAAAGGTGAGTTTTCTCCAGTTTTTAACTCTTCATCAAAATCTAGGTTAATACTCTCTTTATTCAGGTGGTCACGTAGATTTTCTGCTGTTTTCAGCTGCGCGACTCTCGGGTATTGTGGCTTGTATTTTCCAGTGCTCATTGGCTTACGCAGTTAAAGTAGCTGTAGTAGTTTTCTCCTTTTTGCATGCGCTGAATAAGCAAAGCCAACTCTCGGGCATGGTAATCCCCCCACATACATGACTCCCCGTAAGGAGCTTTAGTTGGGTCTGGTCTATAGTCCCAACCATTTGGTTGATGATAAATGGAGTGTAAGATCAAACCTTGGTGGGTTGGATCAGTTGATAGATAGGGCTCTGCGAAAAGATTACCTGCTATCTGAATTCCAGCGTTGATGTACTTCTCTGATCGTTCAGGATCGGAGCTTTTCAGCCAATTCCCAATTCTGATCAATCCCTGAGCGGTGATACAAGCTGCAGAAGAATCTATAGGTTCGTGCGCATTGAAAGGATCAGATTTCTCGTTTAGGTAATCTCCCATTTTATGCAAATTGGGAGCTCCGGTATCCCAGTAAGGAATTCCATCTGTAGGAGTATTTGCCAGGTAAAATTCAGCTGTGGCATTTGCCGCCTCAGTTAGTTCTTTGATCAAGTCATTTTTAGAAATGATCTCAGCATAATCACTTTCATCAATTTGATCTAAAATTTCCAACGTTTCCCCAATTCCACAAATAGCCCAAGCCAAGCCACGAGTTTCAGGTACTGAAGCCTGTGTAGCCTTGCTGAGAATTTGGACAACGGTAATTTCCATCGTTAGTGTTGAAGATGATTTCATGCGCCGTTCTACCAGAAACATCATAGGTGTCTCTGCCATTCCCGTAGTAAATCGAATATCGAATTGTGCTCAAAATATGCTGAATAGCTCGCTGGATCAGTGAAATTCGTTTGTCATTTTCACCTTGTAGCACATGCCCCAAACCGTGTGAGACGACCAAAGCTCTGCATGAGCGAATGGTGTCCACAAATAATGAGTGTGGACCATTGAATGAATAAATATAGCCTCCGTCAACCGTACGTGTCCAGCGCATGGCCTGCACAGCTCCACTAATTTTCAGGGCTAATTCGTAGAAGTTTTTCTCCCAATCAGCGCCTTCAATTTTACCTTCTTTTATCAGTCTAAGCAGATTTCCATAGGTACTCACATTGTTGAAACCATGATCATGCACACCAGTATGCGTGAGGTGCGGAGCCATTTTGTTCAAGGTATTATCTCTGCCGATTTTCAAAAATTGCTCGTCGCCAGTTGCATCAAACTGGAGAATTGCCGAGCCGTACTGGAACCCTTCGAGTCCATTCCGTCCAGCCTCTTGTGACATATTTTCCTTTTTCTGTGAAAACAGGCGCTCCATTCGCCGTATCAAAGGATGTTTCTATCAAGTTTATTTTTTCTCCAGAAAGCTCCCAAAATCGTTTGAGTTGAACTTCAAGATCATTTATGGAAAAGTTAGGATTGAGTTGCATGTTGTTTCTTTTGTGATTGAGAATGAGTGATCATAATGATGGTAGTCAGAATAAATAAGATTCCGTACATCAAGTAATCAATAGGTTGTCCGGCTATTTTTCCTGGTACAATTTCCAGAAGCGAACCGATAAAAGTTGCTAGAGCAAGTGTGGAAAGTACTATTAGAGATTTGGGAGGCTTAAGAAAGTCACTGCTCCCAATACTACTGGTGCGATCATAGACGTGCCGGTGAAGCTCACACGCGCAAGTAAAACGAGCTCGTCGCTCATATAAGTAGAGAACACTAATACGATCAGCGAGAAGACCATAATAGAGATCTTGGTGATCCGCATATTGGTTTTGTCAGATCCAGTAAGTAGAGATCTAAGTTCAGTACCCAAAGCAAAAATCTGAGCATTGGTCGTAGAAAGACATGCCGCAAATAAGCCAACCACTGCTAATGCAGCAACAGGGACAGCTTGATCAAATAACAATGCATTTGTCAGGAAATCTGCAGTACTCGCTTCAGGGTACTTGATCGCTCCATAAAGTCCAATAAATGCTGTAGGTAAAATTACCAGCATCGCGAAAATTCCTACGGCATAAGCCATTCTGTGGACTGACTTCAGGTTTTTCATCACTACCAAACGCGTGGTGAACTGAGGTTGTGAAACTGGAATCAAAACAATCGCAATGGCTGAAGCGATCAGGAATGGTGAAGTGAATAAACCTTTCGGTCCAGGAAGTGTAAGCAAATCTGGGTTTGTAGCGGATACTTTTTCAAGTCCGGCTTCCAGTCCGCCGCTCATGCTGAGGCAAGTCACTCCGATAATCCAAATCACTGTAAGCATGATCACTCCCTGAATTGCATCGCTATATACGATGGCTTTTAGGCCGCCGATTTCTGAGTAGATCAACATGATGAACACCAACAATACCGACCAAGCCCAATAAGGAAACATGTCAGGGAAAGCGGCATCAAGAAAGATGGAAATTCCACGGATTTGAATTGCTACATAAGGAATCAAAAAGAGAAAGGCACTGGCGAAGACTAAATAGCCAGCAAAGGAGTTGCCATAGCAGGATTTCATCAATCCCGCGACTCCTTTATACCCATTGATTGTAGCTCTTTTGCGCAGCGCATAACCAAACCAAATCAGGAAAAACACCATCAAAGCATCTGATAAAGCCAAGAAAATCCATGCTCCTACGCCATGTGTTCGGAAGAAATCCGGCATTCCCATAAAGGTAAATGCGGAGAATAGTGCCGCCGAGAACGTCAGGAATCCGAGAATGGTGCCAATGTTTGATCCTGCGAAGATGAAGTCATCCGAGGTCCTTTCTTTATTGTACGATCTGTAAGAGGCGTATCCCAGCATGGCTAGGAACAGCGTAAAGAAGAATATTAACCAGCCGATCATTGCTTCTTTGGGTCTTCAAATGGAAAGAATTTCGACCCCAGAAATGTAGCAAACACCACGAGGGCGGTTACAAGAAATCCACTCCAAAACACGAAGGGTATGCCTGCTAGAGTGGGCTGAAGTTTGTTTTCTTTAAATAAAAGGAGGAATGCACAAACCGTCAGTACAATGACAGCGAGCACCAAGATTTTCCATTGTTTGGATTGCATGGGAATAGGTTAAGGTTATTTTGGATAATTTGGGTTTTGCCTAAAAATCATTTTAAGATCGGCTTAAAATAGCAATTATCTTTTTTAATACTAACCTGTGCTGATGCTTGGATGCTGATTTTCTTACGAAATGGATTGCATGTGGAGCGGAGGGATTTGTAAGTAGTTAGTCGTAAAACTTGTAAGTAGTAGAACAAAATTTACTACTGACTACTTACTGTTTACAAAATTCACCCAGCCTTCTCCACACTTACTCGCACCGACTTACTAATCGGAGTATTGCTCTTATCCGCGTATTCATGAATTGGAATTAGCGGATTTGTTTCTGGAAAATAGGCTGCCAAATTACCTTTTGGGATCTGGTAGGGGATGACTAAAAATTGGAAAACTTTACGCTCTTGCCCATCATAATTACTCATAATATTCACCACGTCCATTTTCTTGAGGTTCTCCCGAAGCATATCAGCTTCGCTCATGAAAAGAACCCTGCGCTCATTATGAATGCCTCTGTACCGGTCGTTCAAGCCATAAATAGTCGTATTGAATTGATCATGTGTCGGCGTATGCTCATCAACAGGTATTCGTTTTCCTTTAAGTTAT
The DNA here is from genome assembly GCF_055809615.1 of Algoriphagus sp. 10J20-15. NCBI lineage: Bacteria > Pseudomonadati > Bacteroidota > Cytophagia > Cytophagales > Cyclobacteriaceae > Algoriphagus > Algoriphagus sp. 10J20-15. Next base: position 28,331 of record NZ_JBVVUG010000031.1, on the reverse strand, counting down.
GAATTGGAAGTTCGGTGTTGCTGAACTGTGCTCTTTGATTTGGGAGTTTGCTGAAATCCAGCTCTCGTACATTGTTTGGCAAGTAGTATCCAGACCCTTCAGACTTTGAATTCATGTCTTTGAAGCCGGAAATCACCTCGCCAAGTTTCTCACGGAGTAATTCATAATCCGAACCAAGCAACTTCCATTTTACAGGATGATTTCCTTTGAAATAGGTGGAGGCAATTCCTGCTACTATTTCGGGTTCACTTTTGAGGTCATCAGATATTGGATCGAGGAAGCCCTTAGATTGGTGGACTATTCCCATGCTATTTTCCACTGTAAAATGCCGTTGCTTCCCGTCTTTGAGATCCTTGTCAGATCTTCCAAGTGTAGGTAAAATCAAAGCGGTTTTCCCAGTGATCAAATGGCTACGATTTAGCTTGGTGCTGATCTGCACCGTAAGATCACAATTCTGAAGTGCTTTTGCTGTGTACTCTGTGTCAGACGCAGCAGACACGAAATTGCCTCCTAGTGCGACGAAAACCTTAGCCTTCCCCTCATGCATGGCGGGAATTGCTTTGACTACATCCACTCCTTGATGAGATGGCGCATCGAAACCAAAGGTATTTTTGATCGCTGCATTCAATTCCTCCGAAACGTAGTGCATGATCCCCACACTCCGGTCGCCTTGCACATTGCTATGCCCGCGAACGGGACATGTTCCTGCGCCAGGTTTACCGATACTTCCTTTAAGGAGTAATAGATTGACGCATTCTTTGATGTTCTCCACTCCATTTTTATGCTGAGTCAACCCCATCGCCCAGCAGATGATGATTTTGCTTTTCTTGGCTAAAAGAGCAACTGCTTCGTCTATCAATTTCTCGTCAACGCCACAGAGTTCTAGTAATTCATGCTCTGAATGCCTGTCCAGATGTGCTAAAAGAGATTCGTAGCCTTCGGTGTACTTCTCAATAAACTCATGATCAAATACCTTCCCGTCAATCTTGTCTAAAGCAACAAGTTTTTTCTCAATCAGTTTTAAAAGCGCGACATCCTGATTGATTTTCACTTGAAGATAACTATCAGTCAATCCATGGCCATTCAAAAGCATTCCGCTGATTTCCTGCGGATTTCTGAATCGTATGAGTCCGGCCTCCTGAAGTGGATTAATGCTAATGATTTTACCGCCGTTTCTCTTACATTTTTCCAGTGCAGAAAGCATTCTTGGATGATTCGTTCCTGGATTTTGACCCATGACTATTACCACTTCGGCTTTATCAAAGTCTTCGAGTTTCACAGAGCCTTTTCCGATTCCGAGCGTTTCAGAAAGTCCGACTCCGCTGGACTCGTGGCACATATTGGAGCAATCAGGCATGTTGTTCGTGCCAAAAGCTCTGACGAATAGTCCGTATAAAAATGCTGCTTCGTTACTCGATCTTCCAGAAGTGTAGAAGATGGCTTCGTCAGGACTGGCGAGCGCATGAAGATGCTCTGAGATCACTCTAAAAGCTTCTTCCCAGGTACATTCCTCGTAGTGATTTGAGTTTGGCTTTAATATCATCGGAGCCACCAAGCGACCACTTTTGCCGATTTTGTAGTCAGACCAGCGCGAAATCTCCTGTACGGAATAGTTTGAGAAAAATGCATTGTCTACCTCTTTGTGAGTAGCTTCTTCAGCCAGAGCCTTAGCTCCATTTTCACAGTATTCTGCCACTTTGGATGGATGCTCAGGATCAGGCCATGCGCACACCAGGACAGTCAAACCCATCCTTCTGGTTCATATGAGAAAGAGTCTGGAAGGATTTTATCACTCCCATTTCCTTGAACGTATGCTGAAGGGCTACTTTTACTCCAGTAAATCCGGCAGCGTAAACAGCTGGTTTCTTCAAGTCAATTCCAGTAAATTCTTTGGAGCTTTGGGTTTGGATATTCTTGCGTATCGAAGGAGACATGGGCTAGTATTTCTAAGAGTCACTAAGTTAAAGTTAAAGAAATATGAACGCCAAAAGGTTTAGATTGGCCTTGGTTTTCTATCAGGTTAATAGTCAGGTGTATTTTTAGGCTTTATTATATAGGTTAAGATTTTATAAATAAAAAAAGCGGATTGAGTGCTAACCCAATCCGCTTTGTATGTGTGGAAAAAGCTTCAGTTAGATAACTGTCACAAATTTCTCTTTTGGAGTACGTACCTTTTTCATGTTGACTAACCAGTCGCCTTCTTCATTTCTGTAGCCAAGTGGCAGCACCACTACACTTCGGAGTCCTTTGGATTTTAGATCCAAAATCTCATCCAGTGCCGCTGGGTCAAAGCCTTCCATAGGAGTAGAATCTACTTCCTGCTCAGCTGCAGCGATTAGTGCCGTGCCAAGTGCTATGTAAGCTTGCTTCGCTGCGTGAGTGAAGTTCTCTTCTGCAGTTTTCGCAGTATAGCTTGTCAAAAGCATGTTGCGGTAATCATCCGTGACAGAGTCTGGAAGATTTCTCTGCTCATTGTTGTATTTGAATACGCCGTTGATACGCTCAGGAGTGTAATTGTCCCAGGCAGCAAATACAAGAACGTGTGATGCGTCTGTGATTTGGCTCTGATTCCAAGCGATAGGCTTGATTTTTTCCTTTACTTCCTGATCAGTGATCACCAAAATCTCGTAAGGCTGCAATCCTGAGGAAGAAGCTGAAAGTCTAATAGCATCTAGGATGTAATCTACTTTTTCTTGTGGAACAGGCGTTCCGTTCATTGATTTGGTGGCATATCGCCAATTCAGATTTTCTAAAACTTGCATAATATGTTGGTTCAGTTTTCAAACTTTTGATGGTAGAATCAAAAGATATGACTACTAAACACTGACAGGTTCTTTAAGTTCCGTGTTTAGAAGATAAATGTATGTACATGTAAAATATTTTTTGGTGATTATTGATTTTCAGGTTCTTAGGTTTATTGCTTCGGCTTGAAACTTATGTCCAATTGCTGGACTTTAGGGTCTTTCTCGGGAGTTAGGGTGAAGAAAATCGAAACATTTCCATTTTCTCCTTCCATCGTGAAACTACCTCTAAGTTGGTTTTGAGGAATCAGGTCGGAGATAGTTGTGATTTTTCCAGCTTGTGCTAAAAAAGCTTTGTATTGAGTATAGCGACTTTCTTTTGATTGATCCAAAAAGAAATTTTCAGCTAAAATCGACTCTTCTATTTCTTGGCTGCCTGTCTGAATTAAAAGCACGATTTGATCCTTTCGCTTTTCTAAAATATCTGAAACTGGTAACTGCCTCGGGATCATTACACCTTTGTCATAAAGCAATTTCTCAATCTCTGCAAGTGGCCAAGGGGCTGTATATGTCAAGTTGCAAAATGCCATGATCCCGATTCCGAACTCAGGAAAAAACCTAAAGTTACTTCCAAAAGCAGGCAAAGCGCCTCCGTGAGACACCCACTTGGTACTGTTGCAGTTTTGATAAATACCCAATCCAAAACCATAGCCGCTCATGATAGCGCAATCCCCGTTGGAGTTTAGCCGCGGGAATTGTGGTGTATGCATTTCACGTAGCGAACTTCGTTTGATCGGACCTTCTTCTGGGCCATTTTTGGGTGGCCAAGCAGATAGATGAAAACTTACGTACTTGCTGAAATCCTCAATCGATGTAATCAATCCGCCCATCGCTCCGAAAGCTCCGTCATGAAGCATTGGCTCCAGTTTCCATTGTTCATCTTCCCAACGATATCCAACTGCTAATTTTTCATCAGGAACTTCATCAATTTCCCAGTAAGTATGCGTCATTCCCAACGGTAGCAAAATATTGTCGGTGATGTATTCCTGATAGGGTTGCCCGGAAACTTTCGAAACGATGTGACCTAAGATCGCGTAGCCGGTATTGCTGTATTCGTATTGATAAGAGGGCGAATTGGACAATGAAATGCCTTGGCTAATCAGATCTAAAAGCATTTGGTCTGGCTCATCTAACTGGCGGTCTCCCCATGGATTGTCTTCTGGGAAACCAGCAGTCATGGTCAACAGATTTTCGATATCAATTAACGCTGCATCACTGGGTCAAGTACTTGAGATTAGCTAATTCAGGAACATATTTCTCCGCTGGATCAGATAAAGACAATTTGCCTTCATCCCGAAGTTTTAGGATGGCCATCGCAGTAAAGCTTTTGGTCATTGAAGCAATCCTGAAAGCTGAATTGGTGGATGCTGAGGTGTTTTTCTCCACATCTAGTAAACCTGTAGAAGATGCTATGACCAGTTTGTCGTCCACCACAATGCCATAAGAAATTCCCGGAATGTGGTTTTCCTTGGCGTATTTTGTCATGAGCGCTTCTAGTTCTGGTAGGATTTCCTTGATCTTTTCAGCTCTATGATCTTTTTTGAAAACTGGCTTTTGATAGTCTTCAGAGAATGTATGGGGTACTCCTTCAGGTGTTTTTTCCTGTGCATTTGCGGAAATTGATAGGCATGCAAATGCTAAAAGAGTAATCAAATGGATTGGCTTCATAGTAGATTCTTTGGATGAGAAAGATTAAGATAATCACTTCATCCTAGAATCATGAGTAAAGGGGTTCGCAGCGCCTAAATTCTACTTCTTAATGAAAAGTTTTTTTCCAAAATGAATAATCGCCCACACAACGAACCCTACCACCAAACCTACTAGGAATTCGGTGATGATAGACGGGATAGAGGGTAAAATGTGGTGCATGAAATCAACGTTATGAACGAAGATTCCACCAGATACCAAAAGCAGTGCGATGGTTCCAACGATCCCCATTCCCTTGATGATTTTTGGTAAAGCATTGACGAGTACTAATCCTACTTTGTCAGAGAAGCTATCTTTTTGTTTGTTTAGAGCAATCAGTTTGTAGCCAAATTCATCCATACGAACGATTAATGCGACAATGCCATAAACGCCGACAGTAGCAAGCATAGAGATTGCGGATACCACTAGGATTTGCTCTAGTAGTGGTTCGCCTATTACAGTGCCAAGCGTAATAATTATGATCTCTATTGATAAAATAAAATCTGTGACGATAGCTGACTTTACCTTTTCTTTTTCTTTAGCTAAAATCTGCTCTTTGGTAAGAGTTTCGTCAAGGCTTACATCTTTGTGCGGCTTCTGAGGCACGATGTATTCGTAGATTTTCTCAGCACCTTCGTATGCCAGATAAAGCCCCCCGAGTAGTAAAATATAGTTAATGACTGCTGGTACAAAAGCAGAGAGTAAAAAAGCAAAAGGCAGAATAATAGCCTTGTTAAGAAGTGAACCTTTGGTGATCGCCCAAAGCACAGGGATTTCACGATCCGACACGAAACCAGAAGCTTTCTCTGCATTTACAGCAAGATCATCGCCCAAAATTGCGGCGGTTTTCTTCGCTGCCACTTTACTCATTACTGCTACATCATCCATCAGAGTAGCGATATCATCAAGCAATGCAAATATTCCAGAAGCCATTTTGTTATTAAAATTTAAGAAGGTAGATGCCGAAAAAAGGACAATTGAAAGTGAAGATACTTTGCTCCAACGAGGTGCACAAATCAAGATTTCCTAAATGAGCGATTTGCTGGACTGCGCTAGAATCTGTTTAACTTGAAAATTAATACACGTTTTATTCCAAAACTCAGATTATGATGCGATTTGCCTTTGTTTTCCTACTATTTATTCTTCCAAAAGTTTCTGTCTTTTCACAGTCGAATTATGAAATCCCTGCAGATACGCAGCGAATAGTGTTTTTGGGAAATAGCATCACGTATGCAGGACAGTACATAAGTTATGTGGAGACGTATTTTCGTTTAAAATATCCAGATCGGGAATTAGATTGGATCAATGTGGGGCTGCCATCTGAGACGGTTTCTGGACTATCTGAGGAAAATCATGCGAATGGCGCTTTTCCAAGACCAGATCTGCATGAGCGATTGGATCGGGTATTCGAGCAGATGAAGCCCGACTTGGTTTTTGTGAATTATGGCATGAACGATGGGATTTATTTGCCATTAGATGAAGAGAGGTTCCTAAAGTATAAGGATGGAATTAATTGGTTGGATACAAAGATTAGGGAAATTGGTGCTGAGGCGATTTTCGTGACTCCTCCAGTATATGATCCGAAAAAGGGTGAGGCTTATGCCAATGTATTAGATAATTATTCGGAATGGCTAATTTCTAAAAGATATAATGAGGATTGGAAGGTAATTGATATTCATTGGCCAATGCGAAAGTATTTAGAAGATCAGCGTGAATTGGATAGTGCCTTCTATCTCGCAAAAGATGGCGTGCATCCAGGAGAAATCGGTCACTGGCTGATGGCAAAAGAGATTCTAATTAGTATTGGTGAGTCTGAAGTAAAAAACTATGTAGACATCCACGATGCTATCGCCTCACATGCCATGGGAGAGGAAATTCTATCCCTTGTTTCAAAAAGACAAGCTTTACTTCGGGATGCTTGGCTTACGGCCACTGGGCATCTTAGACCGGGTATAAATGCTGGGATTCCTTTAGAAGAAGCCCAGGCTAAAGGGAGAGAAATTGATGCGGAAATCAAAAAAATGTTAAAGTAGGTGTTAGCCCAATTTTCATTGAAAATCAAGGTGGTAAAGTTTTTCCTTCAATTTAATATGGAAGGCCTGCAGGTTTTTTCTGCGAGGAAAAGCGAGAGTTTCAGGTCCTAGAAAAAAAAATCAAATTAGCTTTGTGCGAAAATTGTGAGGCTCCATAAAGGAGTTTTTCCTATTATCCTATTATCCAATGCCCTATTTAATCAGAAAAGCCAATTTTGCTGACCTGAATCCTTTGGTGGAAATGGCGAGAATTTCATTTGTCGAAGCTTTCACAGAAGGAAATAAAATTAAAAATGTCAACGCCTACTTAGAAGAGGCATTTACCGAAGAACAATTCTCGGAAGAAATGGAGAATCCAGCTTCTGTGTTTTTTCTTCTGGAAGTAGACGGGGAGTTGGCTGGCTACGCCAAGGTTAATTTTGTTCCCGCTCAGACAGATCTTCAGGATAATTCTAGTCTGGAAGTTGCTAGATTGTATCTTCTTCAACGTTATATCGGTCAAGGATTAGGGAAGGTGCTTCTGAATCACACCATTAATTTTGCGAAGCTGAATAAGAAAAAGTACCTGTGGCTAGGCGTCTGGGAAAAGAATGTTCGAGCGATCAAGTTTTACGAAAAAAATGGCCTGAGTATTTTTAGCTCACATCCATTCCCATTTGGTGATGAGATTCAAACAGATTTTTTGATGCGAATTCATTTCTGAATGTATTTTCAATACTTACTGATGATTATCCGCAAAGATGCCAGTCACCTTAGATTCTTTGCTTATCTGGCCGGATGACCAACGACTCCCGCACTGGCAGGACAGGCTGAAGAGGCCTCAATACCTAAGTTTAACCCATACTTTTTTGCTTTTGAATACTGGCACAAAAGCGAATAATCATAAAAATTAAAAAAGGCGACCAGAGGCCGCCTTTCGGATTTATAAATAGGGATCAATCAAAGAAAATTATTCTCCGATTTCACCTCGTTCAGCCATTTTTTGCATTTTCTTATTTGCATAGATCGCAACTTCTACTCGTCTGTTTTGCTGACGACCTGCTTCCGTTTCATTGGTAGCAGTAGGTTGCATCTCGCCATAGGCTGTGATTTCCATTCTTCCTTTTGAAATACCATTTTCCGTCAGGTAGTCCTCCACGGAATATGCCCTTCTACGGGATAAATCCATGTTGTAGTCATCAGCTCCGGTATTATCCGTATGCCCTTCTACGAGGATATTGGTTTCCTCATACTTTTTCAGCGTTTCTCCCAGTTCGCTTAAGTTTTGCTTAGATACCTCACTCAATTCCGATTTATCTACTCCAAACATTAGCCCAGAGTCAAAGGTGATCCTGATCCCTTCACCTACGCGCTCTACAGTAGCTCCTTCCAAATCTCGCTGAAGTTCATCTGCTGCTTTATCCATTTCATTTCCGATGATAGCACCGGCAGATCCGCCTATAGCTGAACCTATCAGTACACCTACGGCAGTGTTGTCTTTGCCTGCTATCACGCCTCCTAGTACACCACCAGCAGCGCCACCTATAGCGCCACCTTTGACGGCATTACTTGATTTACAACTTACAGCACCTAGTGTGGATAAGGTGATTAGTGCTGCCATTAAAAATTTGTTGGTCGTCTTCATATCATTGTTTGTTTGATGCTATACTTCATTCCAATTCATGTACCATATCGTTTAGGAGCTAATTAGAGTCATTTAAGGATTATCATCATGGGAAAATGTTCCCGATTTTGTGGTAACAAGGGATGCAATTGATCTTGCTTTCCCCGAAAAATGCTAGTTTGTAGTTGAGTTTTTATCTGGAAAAAATGATCAACTAGTGATGTTCTTCTGTCTTTTTGCTCCAAATCGGATCGATTGGAAGACCATTCCTATTTCAAAAAGTAAGTGTTGCCAATCCTTCTGGTTTTATCAAACTGTTATTAGTGACAATCGGATTGTATCGCAATCCTGCAGGAGGTATTTTTGAAAAAAGAATACGCTATGAAAAGATTCTGTTCGCTCTTTCTGATTGCACTGGTTTCATTTCCAGTTCTTACTTTTTCCCAAGAAAAGAAAGAGCCCATAGTCATTTTAATTTCGCTCGATGGCTTTCGATACGATTATGTGGAGCGGTTTGAGAACCAGAAAATCTCAGCCGCTTCATAGCCAGTGGTGTGGCGGCAGAGACGAACCATGGCCCTCTTTCCCAAGCAAGACTTTTCCCAATCACTATACGATCGCCACCGGTTTGATGCCTGAGCATCATGGTTTGGTAGACAATTCTTTCTACGATCCCAAGAAAGATCTAGGCTCTATGGGATAGGGAAAAGGAAATAGTGCAAGATGGAACTTGGTATGGAGGAACACCGCTTTGGGTACTTGCAGAGCAAAATAATATGGTCGCAGCAGACTTATTTTTTTGTAGGTTCTGAAGCGGATGTACAAGGGGTACGGCCGAGCTACTATTATGATTACGATGGGAATGTAAGCAATCTCTCCAGAGTAACTGAAGTGTTCAAATGGCTGGAACTTCCAGAGGAAAAGCGACCAAGTTTGATTACCCTGTATTTTTCGGACATGGATGATGTAGGTCATAGATATGGGCCTCACCGCGATCGATGAAAGGCTGTCCGAAAGGTTGACTCAGCTAGATCATGAGTTGGGTGCGCTCTTCGAGGGGCATCAAAAGCTATGACTTGGATATCAATGTTATCGTGGTGTCTGATCATGGAATGATGGACGTTACACCAGATCACTTCCTTAATTTGACTGATCTAACCAAGGGTATTCCCGCCAGAATCGTGAATAGTGGTGCGCTAGCCCATGTGTATCTGGAAGACCAAAAGGACAAGGAGAAAATCATAAAGCAGCTGGAAAAGTCTGAGCTGCCGATTCATATCACCGATGTGGATGATAAGGAAAACTACCACGATTTGATGTATAAGGATAGGATAGGTGATATTTTGATCATTCCTGACCGATACTATTACTTGGCTTGGGAGACCACACTTACTCGGATGCAAGACAATATGGATAGGTTAGATACGGATATTTTTGGAGAACATGGGTATAGCCCAGCATACAAAGACATGCATGCTATCTTCTACGCTAATGGTCCTGCTTTCAAATCAGGATTGGAAATTGAAACTTTTCAGAATATCCATGTGTATCCTTTAGTATGTAAGATACTGGGGCTTCCGATTCCAGAGAATATTGATGGTAAACTGGAAGTGCTAGAACCAATTTTAAAGTAAAAGATGGATAAGATTGATATAAGATCGAGGAAGGAAGTTGATTTTTTGGTAAGACGTTTTTATGATCAAATACGCCAACACGACACTTTGGGACCGATTTTCAATGGAGTAGTTAAAGATTGGGACACGCATCTAGTGCACCTAAGTGATTTCTGGGAAATGATTTTGCTTCAAACTGGACCCGGTGCAGGGCAATTCAATCCAGTAAAAGTTCATCGCCAAGTTGATGCCGAAGTGAATAACAGCATAGAGCAGGCACATTTCGGTAACTGGTTGGAACTCTGGTTTCAGACTTTAGATAGGTACTTCGAAGGTGAGACGGCCAACTACGCCAAAGAACATGCAAGGCGAATGGCGCACATGCTTTTTATGAGGATTTGGGAAGCAAGAGTTAAGTAGAGGGCAGTTTGCAGTCTCAGTTTTCAGTCACAGCCTTGGAGCAAGTTTCCTGACTTTGGCCTTTTTCAATGCATGCTTCAGGCTGCTGTAGGTGAATATAGGCCTTATGACCACAAGACCGTCTTAGGCCTGCAATACGTTAGGTCCAAGTCAATAAACTTGAATCAAAATGTGCGGAAGTGCCTTTGGGGACAATCTATGGGTAGAAAAAGGATTAATCCGAAAATTAGCTGTGCTATAGGTACAGCTCTGTAATTGGCTTAAAAAAAGTATCTCATGAGAATTGGTGGATTATTTTTAGCTTAAGGAATCTTTAACACTTTCCCGAAATCATGAAAAGAATATCCTTAGCCCTATTTTTTATTTCCATTGCTTTTTTCGCTCAAAGTCAAACCGTCAACCTCTTTGATGGAAAAAGTCTAGCTGGTTGGTATATGGATGTTCCGGATCTGCAGGCGGATAGTTCTTTACGCATTCCATTTATTATTAGAGATGGTCTTTTGGTGAGCTTGGGTACTCCTCAGGGACACCTGATCTCCGAGGCTGAGTATGAAAATTACACATTGGAACTTGATTACCGCTTTGCTGGAGAGCCTGGGAATTGCGGGATTCTGGTTCATGCATCTACTACCACGAGCGCTTTACGGTATGTTTCCTAAGTCAATAGAAGTTCAGCTGATGCACAGTAATGCAGGAGATTTTTGGTGTATTGAGCAAAACATAGAAGTGGAGGATATGGAAGCCAGACGTGGACCAAAGGAGAATTGGGGTGTGAATGGCAAGAAACTGAGAAGAATAAAAAACCTCACCGATGATTCCGAAAAGCCCCTGGGCGAGTGGAATCATATCAAAATCCGCTGTGATGCCGATAAGGTCACTGTGTGGCTAAATGGTGATTTGGTCAATGATGGCTTTAATGCAACAGCTACCCGAGGTAAAATAGCCCTGCAAGCCGAAGGAGCAGAGGTAGAGTTTAAAAATGTGATGCTGACAAAGCTTTAACCTTACACGACAGTACCTTAATCAATAGAAATAGTGGGTATGAAGTCCTGAAAATGTATACCTTAGAAAGAGTTATGCAGTCTTGAAAAGGCTTATAGATGTAGTTTAATTTGTTTTTTTAGCTTAAAATCTAAGAGTATGAAAAAGTTTTTGTCCCTCATTTCTTGTTTCATTTTTATTTCTTTTGCTGCAATCGCACAGCAAGAAGAGTTACTGTTTGATTCAGAAGATATCTTAGAGGTTAGCATGAAGTTTTCAGTGAAAAAACTTCGCAATGAAACCAATGATACCACATTATTGGATTCTTTTTTAGTTTATACCACCCCAGCTGGGACCCAAGATACCTTGGGTGTGGGGCTTAGGGTCAGAGGAAACTTCCGTCGGGAAAATTGTTTTTATCCCCCCGTCAGAATGAGGCTAAATAAGAAAGAAGGAAAAGGTAATATTTTTGATGGCAGCAGGAATTTGAAAATAGTTTTTCCTTGTGCCACTAATAATAATGCTGAGACATTTATAGTAAAAGAATATCTCTGCTACCAACTCTATGAAGAAGTGAGTCAATACACGTTTAAGACACGGATGATCCGGATCAACTTTCAAAACGAAGACGATAAAAAGGCTCGTACTGAGCAATTTTTGGCGTTTTTGATTGAAGATGACGATAAGGTTGCCGAGCGTTTTGATGCTGAGGTGTTGGAAAATAAGAAAGTAGCAGGGACTTTTTTAGAGGATTCTCCGAGCAGTTCGTCATGATCTATTTCAATACATGATTGGTAACACAGACTGGTCGAGTCTATACCAGCATAACATGAAAATTTTGAAGCTGGACTCGAAAACTGCAATTCCCCTGGCCTACGATTTTGACATGACCGGCATGGTAAAGCCACCTTATGCGCAGGTCAGTAGTTTAGTTGATATCAAGGATGTGAGCCAAAGATTGTATAGAGGGTTTTGTAGGGATGAGGAACTAATGAATGCTATAAGAGATGAGTTTTTGAGCAAAGAGCAGGTTCTTTTGGATAATATTCAGCAGCTGGCACATTTGGTGTCTGATCAGGAGGTTAGGAATATGACTAATTATATGGAAGAGTTTTTTGATGTGATGAAAGACGATCGACTATTTAAAATCAATATTTTATCTGCCTGCAGAACCTCCGAGTAGTTTTTCTAGTTGATCAATGACTAGAAAGGTAAAATTGATTAAATGGCTTTTATTTTCTGCTAGTCTATACTGATTAATTAAAGACAAAAAGCACCAGTAACCACCGATTTTAATGGCTTGGAAAAAAGAGAAAACAGAGGAGCAAGTTGCTGAAGAGCATCAGAAAGAGATTGATAAAGAACTGCGAAACTCAAAGTCTAAAAGCGCAGACTCATTAAAAACGCATGGTGAGATATTGCGTGATCAGATTATCGATGCGCTGGAGACCTATGACAAAAGCTACCAAAGTTTGTTTACCAGTTCGCTCACTGCCGGGCTGGAGATTGGTTTTAGTTATTTGATGCTTTGCACCTTGTATTTCTTTCTCATTGGCAAGGTGGAGGACTCTTCCATAATTAGAATTGCCGCATTGGTCTATCCACTTGGTTTTATTTTGGTGGTATTGGGGCAAAGCATACTTTTCACTGAGCAGACGGCACTTCTTACCCTTCCTGTATTGAACAAAAAGCGCAGTATAGGTAGTATGCTGAAACTGTGGGGAGTGGTGATCTCGGGTAATCTGGTGGGAGGTTATATTATGTCGGGTATTCTCCTGTGGCTCGGGCCTCATTTAGGGATTTTTGACAGGGACGTAGTTGTGGAGATTGCGAAGCATGTACTGCATGTGAAGATGCAGGTGGTATTCGTCAGCGCTATTCTTGCGGGCTGGTTGATGGGCTTGCTATCATGGTTGCTGGCTTCTTCCAGAGACACGATAAGTAGGATTGTAATGATTTTTGTGATCACCGCAGTAATGTCTTTTACAGGGTTGCACCATAGCATTATCGGCAGTGTAGAAGTGTTTTCCGGTATGTTGAGTTCTCCTGATATCAGCTTTTGGGATTACCTCTCTTTTCAAAGCACGGCTTTGGTTGGTAACGCATTTGGCGGGGCCACTTTTGTAGCCTTGCTGAAGTACAGGGCCTTTGTATTCAATATTGTAGCAAAGAACTGAGTTAAGGAATATTAACTTAGGTAGTTAGTTTGTGCTAATTATATTCAGGGATGAAAAGACTTTTACTTCCCTTAGTTGTCATGCTGTGTTATTTTTCTTGTGGCCAAAGAGAGCAGACTAGCTCGATAAAAGCTGATGATTTTCATTTTGAAATCGTTGATTCACTCCAGATTGATTACTTGGGTAACCTGAGGATATTAGATTACGAACCTGAAAGCAAAAGTTATTTGGCTAAAGGAAATCGTGATATGGAATTCATGATCTTAGATAAGGATGGAATGATAAAATCAACTCTTGATTTCCCTTCTGATGGACCATACGCATTGAATGGATGGTTAAACCCGATTGGATTGAGAGATGGGAAGATAGAATTTCATTCCATGAATCAAGGTTTTTTTAGATACGACTTGAATGGAAATAGAATTTGGCAGTATAAGTTGCCGTTTGATTATTTCTATATCAATGGATTGTCTGGTGACCCAATTTACCCTTTGGGTAATGAGATTGCCTTTATCCGCCCTGAACGTGGAGAGATGGATTGGGATGAAGGTTATAAATCACTTTTTGAGGGAGTTTATTCCAAGCCTATTTTAGAAGTAATCGATACAGTTTCAAATGTTAGTCGGGAGACCATGCCATTTCCTCCCAATTCAATGTATAGCGATGGGAACTTCTATTTTTGGATGTTTCCAACCGTCATCAGAACTGGTACGGAATGGATTCTTTATTTCAGGAATGAAATGAAATTCTGGGTGTACACCGAAAAGGAAGGTGAGGTCAATTTCCAAAAAGAAGTGAGTCTCGAAGTGAATGATGCTGTTCAGCCTGTTGGCGTTCCATTCGAACAAGAACAAGATTATAGAGAATTGACAAAGATTAATTTCCCAGGGACTATCCAGAAAATTTACAGATCAACCAACAGTACAATTGTAATTTACAACAAGGGAATTATAGAGAGTTTGGCAAGCCAATATGATAGGGATGAATCTTCAGGGCGTTTAGAAATAGAAAAGTTGAAAAAGAACTATGTGGCTGTATACGATGCTAATTTTAACTTGCTTCAAAATGATATCTCAGTTCCTCAGGGCTTGATATTCACTAGTATTCTGACTGAAGACGACGAGATTTTAGCGCTAAAGCATCCTGACTTTTTTGAGACTGAAGATGATTTTGTAACCTACTATAAACTGAAACTTTTAAATTAGGTGCATGAGAAAAAATCGTTTCATTTTATTTCTTCTTTTTGGCAGTTTGAGCTTATTGGTGAGTTGCGGATCAGAGTCTGATAACAACACAACTCCTCAGGAATTGGTTTCTGATGGACAGCTGGTTTCCCTACCTATAGATAGTCAGACTTCGAATGTAAGCGCAGGTTTGGCGCCGTTTCAGGATGAAAATAACTTGTGGTTATTCAATGTGAATCACACGAATAACGAGATTCAACTTTACGATTTGGAATCCAAAAAAATGGAGAAGAGAATTGTCTTCGATGTAGAAGGGTCGGAGGGAGTTGGTTTCATTCAGGGCATTCATGTAGAGAGTTTGGATAGCATTTTTCTTTTTGACTTTCCATCCAGAAACCTTCATCTTGTCGATACCAGTGGAGCTGTTATCGACAAAATTAAGTATGAGCCACCTGTTGGACATAGTCCAGCTTTCATTCATAATGCACATTTTATTACTGATCCAATCTTGTCTGGTAATCAATTACTTGTAAAAACAAGGCCTGAAGTTGAATTGGCTAAGGTGAAGAGGGAGGATCTTATTGATAAAAAACTAACCTATTCAATTGATCTTAAATCAGGCGCAGCTAGACTTTCAGGAATGAGGTATCCAGAAGATTATCTTGCAGAAGGTGTAAAGCAATTGGATTTTAGTATGGCTAGAGCGGGCGATAAACTAGTCTATTCCTTCATATCTGATCATAAGTTGTATGTCTCTGATTTGAAAGGGAATCCTAAGGACACTGTTCAAGCAAAAAGTCAATTCTTGACTGCCGGCTTCGAAACTCTTTCTGACGTAACAAATAGAATAGCAACTCAAAAGTTCTTATACGCCTCAGATCGCTACGAGCGCCTATTATATGATGAATATAGAGGAGTTTTTTACCGCTTTGTCTTTCCAAAAATAGAAGTCCAAAATATAGAGGAAATCAATCAACTCAGAAGATTTCCACGGAAGTTTTCCGTGATGATTTTAGATAAAGATTTAAATGTGTTAGGCGAAACTCTGATGCCAGATAATACCTACTTCCCTGCAAATTCCTTCGTGAGCAAGGATGGACTTTTTATCTCAATCTCTCATCCAGACAATCCTTCAAACGAAGAAGATCTGATGAGTTTTGAGGTGTTTAAACTGAAGGAAGTGGAGTGAGGTAGGATGTTTGGTGACCGATGCCGGATGGCCGATGCTAGATGTATGAAGCTTGATGTCCGGAGGAAAAGCTGGGAGACGGGAGACCGAAGACAGAATTAGCCTCCTTCAAAACGCTTAGCTAAATCTTTAATGCTTGCGTCTTTTTGACCAAAAAAAAAGTAAGCTAAATAGGAAATGGTTAACACTAAAATTGACGATACTTCGGTCTCCTGTCTTTGGTCTTCAGGCTTTTCTACTTCAACTTCACCAGCGGATAGTTCAATCCATTCACTAAGTTTTTTACTACTACATATTTGTCCAAATTCTTGAATAACTCTGTGAGGTTACGGAAGCCATAGGATCTGGGGTCAAAACTGGGGTCGATTTTTCTCAACGATGCCCCGATCTTGGCAATGTGGATTTCCTCTTCTTCATCCGAAGAGATTTCAAATGCCTTGTCAATGATGCTTAGATCCAGTTCCGCGGTTTCTTTCTCAGGTAGTTCTTTTTTGATTTCCTCGTTCACGACCACATTCTTGCGCGTGGTGGGGGTTTGTGATTTCTCTGCTTTTTTAGCAGTTGATTTTGGCTTTTCCGCAGGCAAAAGGTTTTCTGCATAGGTGAAAATTTCGCAAGACTGCACAAAGGCTTTTGGAGTAATCCTGCGTCCAATTCCCATCACAAACATGCCTTCTTCACGGATTCTCTTAGCCAAACCTGTGTAATCTGAATCCGAGGAAACGATGCAAAAACCGTCCACACTGCCGCTGTGCAGGATGTCCATCGCATCGATGATCATGGAGCTATCCGTAGAGTTTTTGCCGGTGGTGTAGGAGAATTTCTGGATAGGACTGAAAGAATGAAGGTTAATCATTTCCTTCCAGCTGTTCATATGTGGTGTGGTCCAGTCACCGTAGATTCTACGGATGGTGGCCTTGCCGTATTTGGAAACCTCTTCGAGAATTTCCTTAATCAATTTTGCTTGTGCATTATCCCCGTCTATGAGGACGGCGATGTTGAATTTGTTGTTATTCATGTATAAAAATATAAGTTATTGCCCTTAAGGTAGCAATTAGTACGCCGAGGTTGGAAATTGGAAAGGAAACATTAGGAAAGAGAGGTGTGATTAGCAGTATTTTTCCTTGTCTTATGATTCCGGAAGGGGAGAGAGACTGTATTGCTGTTGTCCGGGATGACACGAACAACGGCGGAGCGATTGGGCTGTGTGTTGAACCTCTGTCGGCGTGGATTGTGTCTCGCAAACCACTTGACAATGGATTTGAATTACAAATTCTAGAAAAGAAAAAGATGTAGTTACTAACTAGTCCTGGTCCAGATCGTTGGTCTATGCTTAGCTCAACACTTATGTCCACGATAGGTGGGGGCGAAGTCAATGTTATTCTTCGTTGATAATGAGTAATTCGGTTTAATTGGATTTATATCTTCCGATTTTACCCGTAATAAGTATTACTGTTCCACCTCCAATGAAACACCCCAGAAGAAAGGCGCTCCAATCATTATGAGGCAGGAAATAGATTGAAATGCCCATGGCTATAAGTACTAATCCTAAAATTCTTATTTTATTCATGCTGATTTGCGGCTTGAGTAGAAGTTAAATTACAACATTTTTTAAATAGCGGGATACTATTGCTGTTGTCCGGGATGACACGAACAACGGCGGAGCGATTGGGCTGTGTGTTGAACCACTGTCGCTATGGATTGTGTCTCACAAACCACTTGATAATGGATTTGAATTACAAATTCTAGAAAAATTTAAAGTGTAGTTACTAACTCATCTAATGGAAGGCGCGGTCCACGCAAAGAGCGGTTACTCTTTTACCATGGGTTGCACCCATGGTTATTAATGGTTTGACCTCCTTCGGGGTCATGCTTTTAGTTCTAATATCAGCAGCATGACCACGGAGTGGTCCAACTTTTCAATAACCGCGGGTGCAACCCGTGGATACTTGCCTATTACCATCCTCCGGCAACCCTGAAGGGGTTGAACAATTTTGTTCTTGATTAAACAAAAAAAAGAGCGCCTCTCAGCACTCTCATTTAATATCTATTAGATTTCCTTACCCCAACTTCTCCTTAAAAAACCCAATCGTCCTTTCCCAAGCCAATGTCGCAGCCGCTTCATCGTAGCGAGGTGTGGTGTTATTGTGGAATCCGTGGTTTACATCTGGATAGATAAAAGCTTGATTTTCCACATTATTTTCATTCAATGCTTTTTCATACGCTGGCCAGCCGGCATTTACGCGTTCGTCCAGTCCTGCAAATTGTAGCATGAGTGGAGCTTTGATTTTTGCGGCCTCCTCTGCTGATGGCTGACCTCCGTAGAAAGGAACAGCAGCATTCAAGGTTGGAATGCGAACCGCCATCATATTGGAGATCCAGCCTCCGAAGCAGAATCCTACCACACCGATCTTGCCATTGCAGTCAGGGTGCGCTTTCAAATACTCATATGCAGCGATAAAGTCCTCCAGCATTTCATCCCGGTCTCGTTTGCTTTGCATTGCACGTCCTTCATCGTCATTGCCTGGATAGCCACCCAGTGGGGTGAGCGCATCGGGAGCCAAAGAAATAAAACCCGCTACAGCAGTTCTTCTTCCCACATCTTCAATGTATGGATTCAGACCTCGGTTCTCATGGACCACTACCACTCCAGGTACTTTACCTTTCATTCCGGCAGGAGTCGAAAGCAATCCCTTGATCTTGCCTCCACCTTTTGGAGAATCGTAGGTGATGTAGTTTGATTCCAAGCGAGGATCATCTGCTTTGATGGTACGGGTGTCTTCATAGTTTGGCATCATCGCACTCATAAGCGCAGCAACCGTTACGCCTCCTACGGCATAGGCGGATAGTTTTTCTATGAATTGCCTACGCTCCAGTTTGTTGTGTGCGTATGCATCGTATAGATCAAATACGCCTTGGTCTATGTCTTCTTTCTTTAATTCCTTCATTGTTATTGGTGTTATGGGTTGTAGTGTAATTTACATGAAATAAGTACAAAGTATCAAATATTAAGAACCAAGAACCAAGAACCAAGAGCCAAGAATCGAGAATCAAGACGATAGACGCAAGACATTAGAAATTAGATATAGAAAACCCTTTAACCCTTCGACCATCCACCTTTCAACCTTTCAACCTTTCCACTTTCCCACCTTTCAGCCTTCAAACTTCATACTTTAGATTTCATACTATTCTTCCGAACTTGCACGCACAAATCATTGACTATTCCCTTGGCTTCAAAAGTTCTATTCATCACCCCGCCTTTTACTCAGTTGAACACACCGTACCCAGCGACGGCTTATCTGAAAGGATACCTCAATCAAATCGGTGTGGCTTCTAATCAGGTGGATTTGGGAATTGAGGTGATCTTGCAGCTTTTTTCAAAGGCTGGATTGAATAGAATCTTCCAGGAGATAGAAGCTGATGAGTCGGAATTGTCTGATAATGTGGCTAGAATCCTGCGCCTGAAGGCAAATTACCTGCAAACCATAGATCCTGTGATTGCTTTTCTTCAGGATAGAAATCCTACGCTTGCCTATAGAATTGCTGAGGGAGATTACTTGCCTGAGGCCAGTAGATTCGAGCAATTGGATGATTTGGAATGGGCTTTTGGTACGCTGGGGATTCGGGATAAAGCCCGGTATTTCGCGACTCTTTATTTGGAAGATATCGGTGATTTGATTTCTGAGCAGATAGATCCGCATTTCGGCTTCAGCCGATACGCTGAGCGATTGGGAATGTCAGCCAATTCTTTTGATGAGATGCAGGAAGCACTGAATCAACCTTCCGGATTGATCGATGAGTTACTTTGTGATTTATTGGAGCAAAAGATACAGCAGTATCAACCTACTTCTGTTGCCTTTTCAGTGCCTTTCCCAGGAAATCTTTACGGGGCTTTCAAATGCGGGCAATACCTGAAAAAGCATCATCCAAACTTGGTACTTTGGATGGGTGGTGGATATCCCAATACAGAATTGCGCTCGCTGAAGGAACCGAGAGTTTTTGATTATATAGACTTTATCGTACTAGATGATGGAGAAGCACCGATTCGGTTGTTACTCGATCATTTGGATGGGAAGATACCTGTTGCTGAGCTGAAGCGAACCTTTACCCGAGTTGACGGTCAAGTGACTTTTTGCAATAATCACGCAGTAAAAGATGTGGCACAACGAGAAGTCGGTACACCGGATTACAGCGATTTAGTGATTCGGGATTACCTCTCTGTGATTGAAGTGGCAAACCCAATGCATAGACTTTGGTCGGATGGTCGTTGGAATAAGATGACCCTGGCGCACGGCTGCTACTGGGGAAAATGCACTTTTTGCGACGTGTCGCTGGATTACATTGGGAGATATGAGCCGATCACGGCTTCCATTTTGTGTGATCGCATAGAGGAGATTATCGCTCAGACGGGCGAAAATGGGTTCCACTTTGTAGATGAAGCGGCACCACCTGCTTTGATGCGGGATCTGGCGATAGAGATTCTTCGCAGAGAACTCTCTGTGGTTTGGTGGACAAATATCCGTTTTGAAAGCAGTTTTACGGCAGACCTTTGTCGTCTCTTCAGAGCTTCTGGATGTATTGCGGTTTCCGGAGGTTTGGAAGTCGCTTCTGATCGCTTGCTGGAGATGATCAAAAAGGGTGTGACCGTCTCTCAGGTAGCTCAGGTAACCAACCATTTTACCCAAGCAGGAATCATGGTTCATGCGTATTTGATGTATGGTTTTCCTACCCAGACGGCTCAGGAAACAATTGATTCTCTGGAAATGGTGCGACAGCTGATTCAGGCTGGAGTGATCCAATCCGGTTTCTGGCATCGTTTCGCCATGACTGCACATAGTCCAGTTGGTCTGGATCCAAAGTCTTTTGGAGCTATTAATCTCATGCCTAACGCAGGTACTTTTGCAAATAATGACCTGCCTCATGAAGATCCTACGGGTGCTGATCATGAAATTTTCGGTGAGGGCTTGCGCAAATCACTTTTCAATTACATGCATGGAGTCTGTTTCGATGTGCCGCTTCAGGATTGGTTTGAGACCAAAGTACCCAAAACTACTATTTCTAAGAATTACATAGCTCAAGAAATCAATAACGAGCCAGCTCCAGAATATAAAGATCGAAACAGAATTCTTTGGATAGGGGCTCAACCCGAGTTGCAGATTTTCGAAGAGGATGAGTTATCTGAGTTGATTTTTTCAGGGAAAAAGGAAGATTTCGCCATGGAGCTCCCGCTGGACTTGGGACGGTGGGTTGCTGATTTGCTAAGTACCGTTGGTTATGATCAAAAGCTCAATACTCTCAAGCCAATTCGGGAAAGCTATGAATCTCAATTTGGAGACTTTGAAGAAATGCTGGAATCCGAAGTCTGGGAAATCCTGAGAGAGCAAGGATTGTTGGTGTTTTAATAGCTTTGATTACTGATCGTGCCGTTGGCACTCTAGCAGTATCATTGGTCTCATTTCTTTAACCCAGAATTGTATTCTGGGCTTTTACGGCCTTGCCTTTGGCAAGTGGCATTATCAACGTATTTTTTTGTGCTAACGGTACAATCTGTAGTAGCCCCGAATACAGCGAAGCGAATTTTGGGGAAAGAATAAGTGAAAGTCACCCAAGATTGCCAACGGCACGATCTGTATTAACAGAGTCCATTCAAGAAATTTTTCATTTTCCCAATTCGGGAAATGGATCTTGTCTCAAAACGGGAATATCTTACCCAAAGAAAAAACGGAAAGCTATCAGGAAGTGCATGATTGGCATAGTAGGGAAGGTTGTATAGATGTTTTGAAACAAAAAATTGCTATGGCACAACTTGTGAATTGTTGCCATAGCAATCATTTTAACTACTAAACTTTCCCCTTCATGAACAATCTTTTCAAAGGACTAATCGCAGGCTACGGAGCTTACAAACTAGGCGGAGGTTGCCTAGAACCATCTTGGTATTTGTGATCATCTTTATGCTACTAGGGCAGTGTAGCTAAGAGGATACTCCACCACCAACTTTAAACCACTTTTCCCATTTGAGGATCTGAAATGCTGTCTTTTCCGGTTTCCAACCTTCCGGCGTAGGTAAATTTCAGATCCTTATTTTCTTTATCCGCAAGGGTGATCTGATACCATCCTTTGTGCTTTTTTGTATCGACTTTGAGACTAGTTTTCTCACCAGCAGGCAGCTTAATTTCCTTCGTGAGCTTTAGGTAAATCTCGTCCTTTACAAATAGTGTTAGACTGGAAGCCGAAGTGTTTTTAATTGTCAGTTCTAGCTCTTCGGTAGCTTTATTGTTTTTGAAAACTGGTTTAGCGCTAAATTCTACTTTCTGCGAAGGATTTGAGCCTTTGAATTCCCTGTAGAAACCATTTGGCCCATAGACACGAAGGTGATATAGGCTATTTTCGAATTCGGAAACTGGCCACTCGTAGCTAATGCTATCCCCAGACTTCACGGCAAATGCCCAAGTTTTCACCGGCTCAAACGCTTTCGTCTCCTGATTCCAATAGTTGCCAGGTGCATAGACGTTGAAAGCCGAACCTAATGCCTTATCACCAAACACCTCTTGGGATGCATTAAATGTGATGATGAATTTCTTGCCGTCTTTGCTAACTTTTCCATCCGCATGTAAATCGTACTTCAAGCTATTGGAAGGCTTGGTGCCTGGTTCCTGTGCCGCGAAAACAGTAGAATTCGCTTGGTTCTGAGCTTCTTTCTTAGCCTCCTCTGGAGTTAGCTTTTTAAAGTTGGTGGGAATGTTCTTGAATTTCGCATTGTAGATCTGCTTGACGAACTCTTCTTGGTCTATAGGATCAGCATGTTTTATCTTCTCCCCATTGTAAGGTCGGAAAGCCGAAGTCAAATCTCCGCTTACTGTTCTTCTCCAAGAGCTGATATTCGTCTCCTCTATCTTTTTTCCTGTCTTTTTCGAGAGGAAAGTTTCCAGAAACTGTAGGGTAGAAGTGATGTCGCAAACTTCAGAGTTGACCCAGCCACCGCGAGACCAAGGGGATGCGATGATTAACGGTACTCTATATCCAAGCCCAACTGGGCTGGTTCTCGCGTTTTCAGGTTTGAATCCGTCGCGGATTTCTTCCTCGGCTGTCACGTATTCTCCAATGCTGGAAAGTCCTTCGGACATTTTCCCATTAGGAGAATGTGGATTTGGTGGGACAAAAGGAGGGATGTGATCGAAATACCCGTCATTCTCATCGTAATTGATGATGAAGATCGTCTTTTTCCATACCTCAGGATCCTCGGTGAGTATGTTCATGATTTCCGAAGCATACCAAGCGCCATACCATGGCGCGCTAGGGTGATCAGAGAATTTTTGCGGAGCGACCATCCAAGAGACAGTAGGAAGTGTTCCTTCTTTTACGTCTTTTCGGAATTGATGCAAAATATCTCCTTTTGGGATTAGCGTCTCGCGATCTTCTCCATTCTCTTGGTAAGAAAGTTTTTCCGTTTTATGATAATCAGGGTCGCCAGTATTTGTCTGAAAGGCCTTTTTATGCAGGTTTTTTGAGCGCTCTGAGAGTTTTTCAAACTCAGTAGCATTCCACTTTTTCAAGTAGATATTCAGGTAAGCCAAGCCATCTTCCTTTTCTTTCAATTCTTTTTGAAGCTCCTCGAGATTGGTTGGGTTACTTGCCAGTTTTACCTTGAGTGCTGCGATTTCGGCAGGAAGGGCCTTTTCTCTTGCCTGGAGAAAAGAGGTAATGTGCGGGATGAAAACCTGTATTGAACTGTGAAAACCACTCTAAGTTGTTGTCTGTGAAATTCGCCAGAAGTGACTCGTCTTCACCTTCCAATTCTGTGGTGATACTTAATTCATTTTGGTAGACCTTCCAAGAGATGTCATTTTCCTCCAATCGCTCAGGGAATGTCTTCCAATTCCCTTCTTTCCCATAGGTCAATTCCCCATTTCGGACTTTTGCTTTTTCCCCATCTTCTCCATGTGTTTTTCCTGTCCAGAAATAGCTCCTATTCGTGGTAGTTCCAGTTAGAGCTGCGCAAAAGTGCTGATCACAGACGGTGAAAGCATCTGCAAGTGCATAATAGAAAGGCAAATCTTCACGACTATAGAACCCCATTGTCAGTGGGATATTATAATGTTTTTTACCACTTTTTAGCCTCTATCCAATTGTTATATTTTCCGTCATTTCTGGCATCTACTTGATTTTCCCAAGAGTGAGGTAGTCGCCGCCGATCCAGGTTGCATTTGTGTCTTTGATGTCAAAGCGAAAAGGCGCAAAGCGATTTCCTTCTTTATCAGGCTGAAGCCAGACTGGGTTTTGGTCAGGAAGAGAAATAGCTCGGGGGTCATTGAATCCGCGCACACCTTTCATGGTGCCAAAGCAGTGATCAAAAGACCTGTTTTCTTGCATCAGCATCACCACGTGTTCGGCATCGTAAAAACTTGTTCCTGGCGCTGCTTGAATAGCCATTGCGCGTTGCACAGCCATAGGCATCGAGCTCCATATACTTGCTCCGCCTGTTACCAAGGCAGCTTTCTTTAAAAATTCTCTTCTTGAATCGTTCATTTCTTATTGATTTGAAGGATAAGTATAGGGACTTTTTCCATTTCCGATAAGTAATCAATGATTTCCTTTTTGTTATGAATTTGAGAGGAAATGGCTAATTTGAACTCTTTCAAAGACTTACCTCAGATCGGTAAATTATTTTGTAAATTCAGAACGAACAATTTTATTGAAATGGAAGAAATTTTGGAGCCTAAAAAAGATAAAACAGAAAGAGCAACTCAGACTTTTTTCCGTGTGACTTTCATGAATAATTGTAACCTGCTTCAGATCGCGGACAATAAAGCCAATATTGTAATCAGCATCAATGCGCTGGTGATTTCCTCAGTAGTTGCGATTATAGGCTACGGTACGCTGTCCCATCAATTTGATTACGAAAGGACAGTTACTTTGATACCAATTATGGTTTTGATTACTACTTGCTTGGTGTCTACTATCTTGGCGGTGCAGGCAGCTAGACCCAAATTTCTGGGTAAGAGAAAAAATAATGAAGAGGAAGTGAAGTCCAGCATGATGTTTTTTGGAGTTAGTTCCAACTTTACCCTTCAGGAATACCTCACAGAACTGGACGAAATCTTACCATCCAAAAAACAAGTTCAAGAGCAGATGGCTATTTCCTTATACTATCAAGGAAAGGTTTTAAATAGAAAATATAAGCTTTTGGCGCATGCCTACACTGTTTTTATCATTGGTTTGGCGATAGGAGTGATCACGTTTTTTATTTACTTAATCGCTTTGTAATATACTCGAAAGCGCACCATATCGCATTCACGTAAGTAACTAGTAACGCCCGTTTTTCACGCAAAGCTTTAACGAATCCCCTCCACATTTTCCCTAATCACCAAAGGTTCTCATGTGATAGTTTATGCTTGCGCAAATGCAAGAATCCAGATTTTAAGAATAAGGAAAGTAATATTAAGATGTTTTGTAAAAGTGGTATTTGCTATTGAGCAATGAATGGGGCTTATTTCAATTTTGTCATCAAAATAATTCCCGTAGACCAGTCCATTTTGGTCATACAAAAATCTTCTCGTGCTTCTAGAGTTGATACTAGCTTTTTTACTTTTTGGGCATGGCCGTCAGGCCAGTTTGGTTGCTCATTCATATCATCGATAATGTAGATGCCACCTATTTTCACCAATTCCAGCACCTTGTCCAAATCGCTGAATTTTCTGGTCATGCATCAGCAAAAATCAAATCAAATTTATCTCCTGAATAGTTGTTGATCCATTCAGAGCCGTCTTGACATAGGATATCTACTCTTGGATCTAGCATGAAAAAATGGCTCACTATTTCTGTGAGTTGCGGATCAGTGTCTATGGATATGATATTTCCACAATCGTCCATACCATCGGTCATCCAAGAAAGCGAAAGCCCAATTCCAGTCCCAAGTTCAAGGAAATTTCCGCAAGGTTTGCTCGCTACTAGTGATTTCAGTAGTGTACCTATGTAAATATCGGAAGGTTTATCAAAGCCTATTTCTTGACATTTTGCTTCAATAGTAGCATGTGCTCTAGGTCTATTAACAATTGCTGAAAGATTCATCTAATAAAAATTTTAAAGTTGGTAGAGTTCGAAGACCCAAAAAGTAACGTAAAAATCCGCTTTCGCGGATTTAAATTTAGTAAGTATATTTCACATATACTCTCTTTTGAAGACTTTGCTCATCAGGATTTAACAATGGAGGTGCAGGAGCTCCATCTGCATTGGTTCGCATCATTTCCATTTTAGCATAGGCCACAGGAATTGGGTGAGAATCCAATCTAGACTCTGTGTACTCGGATGGATTTGATTCCCAATGTCTGGGCGATGAGTTGTGCACGGCTTTCTGCATTTCTCAAGGCAGCAGCAAGCAATTCGTCTTCTAGAGACTTTTGAGTAGCCTCTGAGATCTGAAAATGAAGATTAAAGCCCATGTCTCCAGCTCCTTGGATAGACTCTACAATTTTCTGCAAATCTTCATTTTTGCTGTTAGTCACCACCCGTAAAGCTTGACGTGCTACATAGCCTGAATCCCGTTGTACACCACTTCGATAGATTCGATTCACATCTACGGAATAGTTGTCTGCAATTAATTTATAATCCTTGATTTTAGCTTTTTTCAAGGCGTCAGCGAGTAATTGCGTTTTCTTATTGATCACTGCAACGGCATCGGTAACTTTCATTGCTTTTTCTTCCAGATTAATTTGGAAAGTCGCTTCGTCTGGTGCGATCTTTTTTTCGCTAAACCCTTCCACCTCGATCAAAGGAATAGTCATATCGTCTTGCGCAAAAACTGGAACGGCTAAGAGTAAGGCGAATAGTATGGTTAAGTAATTTTTCATATCAGTTTGGTTAGTTACGACTACATGTATTCAAAATGGAAGCCAGTTTTATAAATCAAAGTGTCAATTAAGGGAAATTAAGGGAATGGGAATTCAAAACTCAATCTTCACTTATCATTTTCAACGTTGCCAACTTCCTAATTAAAAATTCCGAAATAAGAGATTCCTACTTCCAGTCCAGTGCTTCCATGGTGTTCAGCTCTGGGCCTCCACCTCGTTTGGCACTTCCAGCTGCCACATAGAGTTTGCCTTTGTAGTAGATCACTCCAGTGCCATGTCGCCCTCGATTCAAATCAGGAAGGCTTGACCATTCGCCGGTTCGAGTATCGAGAACTTCAACCTCTGCATGAGAGGATTCTTGCACTGTACTTTCACCATTCATCACCAGTAAATATTTTCCATTTCCAATGGATGAAGTGCCTCCTCTTGGGGTAGGCAAACCTGCCTCTACTGAATTCCAGGAATTAGTTTTGAAATCAAAGAAATCAACCTCGGGAATTATCAAATCCAGCACTTTTCCTATTTCGGCGTGAGAAGTTCTCCCGCCAGCTGCATAGATTTTATCCTCTACCAATACAGCCCCAAAATGATCTCTGGGTCTTGGTGCATCCGGAAGAACTGTCCATTGGCCTGTTTTGGTATCATACTCGTCAAACCACGGAACAAAGTCGGCATAATGTCCATCGACGATGCCGCATACCCAGGTAGATTTTATCACCACGAACTGTTACTCCAACTGAGCCTCTTCTCCTATCTTCAGGAATTTCGGCTCCCTGTCGCCATTCATTTGTTTTTGGATTGAAAATCAGAAAATGGGTCAATGGCGTTTCGTGAGGATATCCACCTGTTAAGGCTCCAATCACGTAGATTTCATTTTTGAATGAGATGGCTTGAAAATGATGGAATTCCATAGGAGCCATTGCCATTGTCTTCCACATGTTAGTTTTCGGATCGTATTCTTCAATAGGTTTTATCCCACGTCCGCCTAAAAGATAAAATTTACCATTGTTCTCTACAAAGGAATTTTCATGTCTTGGAAGGGGGAAGTTTTCTGTTTCTATAGTTGTCCAGTGATCCTTGGACTGAGAAAATGCTGATACAGCAATAAGGAGAAATGCTAGCGTGAAAAAGGATTTCATAGGATTGGGTCGTTTTATGGAGTTCAAATTACTGAATTTGGAATGGTTATTATAATAGTCCGGTGATCAACTTTCTTGCACCCTCCAGGAAAAACTCAGCGTACTCATAGTTAAAAAAAACGCCACTTGAACTTTCAAATGGCGTTGATTAAAATCCGAAATCATACATCGGAACCCCGAAATCGATTTACTTCTCCAGATCCAGAATATCTCCAATTTTATTGATTTCAGTCATATCATCAGACAGTCCTTGCCCGTCGCTTGCGGCAATTTTTTCGCGGAAAGCGCTCAAATTGGAGATGTATCCATCCAGTGCAGATAAGATATTGTCTTTGTTCTCAGTGAAAGTAGGTGACCACATTGCTGGACTTGACTTCGCTATGTCGAACTGTGGAGGCAAAGCCAGAACCCGCCATATCGAAGATGTTTTTCTCATCTGCCATTTTCTGCAAGACAGTTTTGCCCAGCATAAAAGAAGAAATATGCGAAAGGTGAGACACAAAAGCCAAGTGGCGGTCATGCTCCTCTGGATCCATAAATCTCAATTTTAGATTCAAGAGCATCAAATAGCTCATAAGCTTTCTCTTTCAGACTTAGGTCAGTTTGTTCCGCTCCAGCTCACAGATGATCATGACTTTGCGATCTAGCAAATAGGTGC
>NZ_JBVVUG010000030.1:0-30707 GCF_055809615.1 Algoriphagus sp. 10J20-15 | reverse complement strand
TCATTCGGTGTTTTTGAAATGAGTTTGATGGGACTGGTGTTTTTTGCCACAGGATTAATATACATGCTGACGATAGGCAGTTGGTTAACCCCTAGTCGTAAACCAAAATCAGAATTGGGAGACAGTATTCAGTTTGGAAATTACCTTTCCGAGGTCATTATACTTAGCGATTTTGAACAATTAAATGAGCCTCTACTCAAGCAGAATCTTTTTGGAAAGCTCCCTATCAAACCGCTGCAGATTATACGATCCGATGGACGAAAGGTCCGGGTTTATCCTAACACATCAATTCAGGAAGGTGATATCATTCGCATTAATTGTGATAAAGAAACCCTAGAGAAAATTAAGACCCAGAAAGGAATTGAGTTAAAAGCTGACTTGAAATGGAATGAGGAAAACATTGTCAATGAGGAAGAACGACTATATGAAGCAATGGTCACCCCTAATTCATTCCTGATAGGAAAAAGCATTAAAGCATTGAATTTCAAAAAACTATACAATCAGGTTCTGGTCATTGGAATTCGACATAGATCTGATATGCTCAGCTCTCTGCTTTCTAAAACGGATTTGCGTGCCGGCGATATTTTGCTTCTCAAGAGCAACAGAGGAATCAATTCAAAGTATAGAAGCGAGTGATGATCTGCTTTTGCTTTCAGAATCTAAAAGTCATCCTGTTAATAAGTTAAAAACAGTAATAACGCTAGTCATACTTGCCCTGATTATAGGCTTGGCTTCATTTGAAATTTTTCCAATCGTTGTCACAGCAGTAGCAGGAGCGATTGCCTTGATCGTGGTGGGATCATTGAACACAGAACAAGCATACAAAGCAATAGACTGGAAAGTGATTTTGATGCTTGCAGGAGTTTTATCTATGGGTTTAGCTCTAGAAAAAACTGGTGGGTCTGAGCTTATTGGTACCTCAATCGTGGAAAGCGTAGGGCAGTTTGGTCCTCGGGCAGTCATGAGCGCCTTATTTGCATTGACCTTTCTTATGACTAACGTGATGTCCAACAATGCGACCGCGGCTTTGCTTGCTCCTATTGCTATCAGTATTGCTGCGGCCTTGGATGTAGATTCCAGGCCAATGCTGATGGCTGTAACTTTTGCTGCCAGCCTGAGTTTCATGACTCCAATGGGCTATCAAACAAATACCATGATCTATACGCCAGGGAATTATAGATTTAGTGATTACATTAAAGTGGGAACTCCGCTCAACCTATTGCTTTGGATTGTGGCGACGTTTGGAATCCCATATTTCTTCCCTTTTTGACGAGCAATATTCAATACGATATGAGTTCCTAGTTTAGCGTTGCAAATTTTCAAGAGTCCAAAACGCAATAAAGCATTGAGTTTATTCTCAATGCTTTATTGGCTTCATTTTCATAAAAAGTGCAACTTGATTTTTAATCAACAAGCTTCACTTGAACTACATTTTCTGCATCCAAATTAAAGAACTCACGATGGACATTGAATTCAGGCTCATCCCCTACTGGATGCTTTGCCAAATAAGTGCCATCCTCCTGCATCACATAAGCATTGACATTATCCTTTAGGTTATAAGCCAGAATATTCATCAGCTGCTTTTCGAGTAAAGGCGATTCCACCTTGAAAAGTGCTTCCAATCTCTTGTCAAAACTACGAACCATCATGTCCGCACTCCCAGCGTAGGTTCTTGTGTCGCCATTATTGTGGAAATAATAGATCCTGGAATGTTCCAAGAAATCCCCAACAATAGAAAGCACCTCAATATTTTCGCTCAAGCCCACTCTCCCTGGCCTTATACAACAAATGCCTCGGACAATCAGCTTGATGGTAACACCTGACTGCGACGCGCGATACAAAGCATAAATTATTTCAGAATCCTCCAGAGAGTTTACTTTAATAAATATGCCACTTGGCAAACCTTTCCTTGCGTTCTCAGCTTCCTTCTCTATATACTCTATCAATTGATTTCTCATATCTCGAGGAGCAGTGATCAAGTTTTGATATTGGGAAGGCATGGAGTGCCCAGTGATTACGTTGAAAAACTCAGAAACGTCATTTGCTAAAGTCTCATTGGTAGTCATTAATCCAATATCCGTATAAAGCCTCGCGGTATCCTCGTTATAATTACCAGAACCTAAATGAACATAGCGAGTGATTTCACCTCCATCTCGCTTTACGATGAGTAGTAGTTTGGTGTGGGTCTTCAGATGAGAAATCCCGTATATCACAAAGCAACCTGCCTTCTGCAGCTTCTTAGCCTCTCGGATATTATTCTCCTCGTCAAATCTCGCTTTAACTTCAAAAAGAACCGAAACGTGTTTGCCATTTTCAGCTGCTTTTAGCAATGCTTTGGTTATTCTACTTTCTTTGGCAAGTCGATAAATGGTCATTTTGATAGCCATTACATCCGGATCTTCAGATGCTTTTTCTATCAAATCTAAAATAGAATCAATGTTGTTATAGGGATGATGAAGAAGAATATCTTTCTCTTTCAAAACATCAAAAATATCTGCAACTCCTTCATCCTGGTAAGACAGAGGCTTTACAGGATCAGGGATTTGTGGTAAGCGCTCACGGAATTTTTTGTTTCCGACGATCTGCCAAAGGCCAGTAAAATCTATAAGGCTTTCTCTTTATCAGAAATACCGAATCCATTTTGAGATTCCATCTCTCCAAAAGTGAATTCATCATCCACTTACTGTAGCCTTCTTCGATTTCTATCTTTACTACCCTCCCGCTCTTTCTTTCCATCAATTTGCGCTTTACTTCCTCCAAGAAGTTTGCGTCCATATCTTCACTTTCCTCCAATGTAAAATCCCCATTTCTGGTGATTCTGAAAAGAGTAATTCCTTCTATATCTACATTTCTGAATAGTGAGATAATATTTTCCCGTATTACTTCTTCAATAGGAATCAGCAATAAAGAATCCTCTCGTTCAATTTCGAAGAACCTTGGAATATTTGCAGGAATTTGCACAAAACTCATCTTGCGCATATCCTGTCTATCTCCTGGACTGGTAGTCACTACACCAAAAACCAAAAGTTTATTCATCAATATAGGAAAGGTGCGATAGCCATCGTAAACCATCGGAGTAAGCATAGGGTAAATAGCTTTTATAAAGTAATCCTGCACTTTCTCCTGCTCCTTCTCGGTAAGCTTTGAAATATTACATAGCACTACTCCTTGCTCCTGAAGCTCAGGCATTATTGTCTTAGTGAAATGTTCATGCTGAGCTTGATGAAAAATATGACTATCGTTCATCAATTTAGCCTTGAAAGGCTCTTCTCTTAATCCCGAATAATCAACCCTTTCCTTATCGTAATCAAGATAATTATATAGTGACCCTACACGAATCATGAAAAACTCATCCAAATTGGAAGCTGTAATAGCAAGAAACTTAAGCTTTTCAAAAACACTACGATGAGATTTTTTGGATTGATCCAACACACGTTCGTTGAATCTCAACCAACTTAAATCTCTGCTTACCAGATCACTATGTTGTATTATCGAATCGTATTTTTCAACAACTTCCAATTTCATCTCTTTCAAAGTTAATAGTTAGAAGCAAGTTAAGTGATGCTTGCTTAATTTGGGTTTATGATTATGTTAACAATTAAAAAAAGGGGCTGAAAAGCCCCCTTGAATGATTAGGTATCGATTTTTGCGTATTTCGCATTTTTCTCGATAAAATCTCTACGTGGGGCTACTTCATCTCCCATAAGCACGCTGAAGAGATGATCTGCTTCTGCGGCTGATTCAATATTAACCTGTTTTATCGTCCTCACATTTGGATCCATTGTAGTAGTCCAAAGTTGCTCAGGGTTCATCTCACCGAGACCTTTGTATCGCTGAATACCTACGCTGTCCTCTTTACCATCTTTAGCCATTTCTGCCGTAAGAATTTTTCTTTCTTCCTCAGTCCAGCAATATCTCTCGTCTTTCCCTCTTTTCAATAAATATAAAGGAGGCAAAGCAATATAAACGTATCCGTTTTCTATCAATGTCCTCATGTATCTGAAGAACAAGGTAAGAATAAGAGTTCTAATGTGAGAACCATCGATATCAGCATCCGTCATGATGATGATTTTATGATAGCGAAGACCGGTAAGATCCAGTTCCTTATCATCATTTACAGTTCCGAATTTAACACCCAGAGCAGTAAGAATGTTTTTTATCTCTTCGTTATCATAGATTTTATGCTCGTGAGCTTTTTCTACGTTTAGAATTTTACCTTTTAATGGCAAAATCGCCTGAAAGTCCCGATCACGGCCTTGCTTAGCAGATCCACCTGCTGAGTCCCCTTCGACTAAGTACAATTCACAGACCGTAGGATCACTATTCGCACAATCGGCAAGCTTACCTGGAAGACCACCGCCTCCAAGTACATTTTTACGTTGCACCATTTCCCGTGCCTTTCTCGCAGCATGCCTTGCTTGTGCAGCCAATATAACTTTACCTACGATTATTTTCGCTTCTTTAGGATGTTCTTCCAACCAAAACTGTAGCGCTTCCGAAACCGCAGAATCTACAGCTCCAACTACGTCAGAGTTACCCAACTTAGTTTTGGTTTGCCCTTCAAACTGAGGCTCAGCCACTTTCACAGAAATAACTGCTGTAAGACCTTCACGGAAATCATCTCCTGAAACTTCCATCTTCAACTTGTCCAGCATTCCAGACTTATCAGCGTAAGATTTCAGAGTTCTTGTCAGT
This sequence comes from Algoriphagus sp. 10J20-15, assembly GCF_055809615.1. Classification (NCBI taxonomy): domain Bacteria; kingdom Pseudomonadati; phylum Bacteroidota; class Cytophagia; order Cytophagales; family Cyclobacteriaceae; genus Algoriphagus; species Algoriphagus sp. 10J20-15. The sequence continues at coordinate 26,012 of NZ_JBVVUG010000030.1, read as the reverse complement.
GCTCTTCTAAAACCAGAAACGTGGCTTCCTCCTTCGTAAGTATTAATGGTGTTTACGTAAGAAACCACGTTTTCAGAATATGAACTATTATAATTCATAGCTACCTGCACAGGCACACCATTCTTTTCTGTATCTATGGAAATTGGGGTATCGATGATTTTCTCACGACTTACGTCCAAGTATTGTACGAATTCTACCAATCCACCTTCAGAAAAGAACTCATCAGATTTAACTGAACCGTCATCTTCAGTTTCACGAAGATCCGTTAAGAAAATTCTGATTCCAGCATTCAAAAAGGACATTTCACGAAGTCTATTCGCGATGGTCTCATATTTAAATTCTGTGATAGCAAAAATACTTGCATCGGGCTTGAAGTGAATGGTAGTTCCTCTTCGATCAGTAGTTCCAACTTGTTTTGCAGGATACTGAGGTACACCAATTTTAAATTCTTGTTCGGTAATTACTCCGTTTCGATAAACTGTTGCTTTAAGATCAGTGGATAGTGCATTCACACAGGATACACCTACACCGTGCAATCCACCGGATACCTTGTAAGTATCCTTATCGAATTTACCACCCGCATGAAGAACGGTCAACACTACTTCGAGTGCAGACTTTTTCTCCTTTTCGTGCATATCTGTAGGAATTCCACGGCCGTTATCCTCGACAGTAATTGAATTATCTACATTCACTGTCACTTTTATGGTATCGCAGTGTCCTGCAAGTGCTTCATCAATAGAGTTATCAACTACTTCCCAGATTAGGTGGTGCAGGCCCTTGACCCCAACATCACCAATATACATAGCAGGTCTCTTACGAACTGCTTCAAGACCTTCTAATACCTGAATATTACCGGCACCGTATTCGCCTAGATTCTTCGCTTTTTCTTCACTCATATGTTTTGGAGAAAACCCTCAAATTGGGTCTAAAAAGGTGATTTTATGTTCTTTTTTAGATTCGGCAAGATAGGCAAAAATTGTGACTTTACACAGCTTTTGACGATCATCAGTTACACAAAAAAGGAATTAAGAAAGATCAAGTCAACAGGTTGGTTGACAAGGGTTTTAATATTGATTTGTACTCAACATAACCAAAGTACAAGCCCTCAAAACTTCAATTCCCGCAGCTTCAGCTTCCTGAAAGAAGGTAGGATTCTCAGTTCCAGGGTTGAAGATGATTCTTTTAGGCGAAAGACTGATCAAATAATCAATCCACTCCTCCTGATGAGCAGGGCCAATATAGAGTGTGATGGTATGTATATCTTGGAGTTGAGGCTTACTTCTAAGATCAAGAATTTTTTGGCCAAAGACTTCTCCCGATTTAATTCCAATCGGCAAAAAAGGAATGCCTTTATCAGCCAATCTGTCGGCAGCGATATAGGCAAATCTTGATGTATTTGTAGTTGCTCCTACGATCAGGGTTAACTTTTCCATCTTACCTACTTCCAAATACCCTATCTCTTTCGAACGTATCCATGTGCCTATGCTTTTTAGTTTCGTAGATATCCTTCAGGGTAATCAATATCCCCGTTTCTTCTACTTCACCAAACTCATCATTAAGAGCAGTGCCAAATGTCATCATGGTGGGAGAAAGATTCATATAGGTGTTGATCAATGGAGGAATATTCTCCCCATAAGCCCGAATCCTTCCATTGAGCAATTTATAGCCTTCCTTATATTCTAAGCCTTCAAAAGGGTTTCCGGCTTTAGGAAGATCAGTTTCATAGCCCAGCTTCAAGTTATCCTTAGGCTTCACTAATCCATCCTTATCAGGAAAATAATAATTCATAAACATCAGCAGCAAATCTCTAGCTTCCCGACTGAAATGAGGGTACATCGTAACTTTACCAAAAAGATACTTCACCTCCGGATTCAGTAAAACCACCGCCCCTAATCCATCCCAAAGATTATCAAGACTAAAAATACCTTTCCTATTATCAAGCGCAGGCTGGTATTTTGGTTGTACAAAAGATCTCCCGAGCTCGATCGTATACGGGATGTAATCCTGAATAAAACGATCTGTAAAATCAAATAAATGGGTAGTAGAAAGATTTATGCTTCCGTCAGCATTGATTGAATTCTTACAATTAATCAATCTGTAACCAGCTACAATTTCTTCATCTACAGGATTCCAAGTAATTAGCTGATCGTAGCAATTTTCACAAATATCATTTTCATCAAGATCAAGTTCCAGGCCAGTCCCTCCGCCTGCAGCTCTAAAGGTCAATTCCCGCAACCGTCCTATCTCACGAACAACATTCGGTGAATTATGAAAATTAACCAGGTAAACCAGATTGTCTCCATTATTTGTATATCGTAAAAATCGATCCGGTGTCAACTCTGACTTTAATAGTTCTTTGTCAATTGCCGGAATTATTTCTGCTTCTTTATTCATTCTTTTTACCAAGTTCGTAAACCAAATCCTTCATTTTTTCAGCCCATTGCGCATCCGTTTTGGAAGAATCGAAGGTCTGATAGGAAATTTGTTCACCTACAGTGATCACCACTTTTTTTCCTTGCTGCTTATATAATTCATCAGCTAGGTAAAACATCTCAATATTAGCTTTTATACCTATTCTCTTTCTCCAATAAGCCAAATTGTAGAAAAATTTGGAGTTTTTCACCTCCAATAAAACAAGGTAGTACATCTTTTTTGTATTTCTTCGCTTTAGAAATAAAGCTCTTTTTCCATTGCAAATCATGAATTCCAGTATCATCTTTCCTTGAAACTAATCCCGCAGGAAAGATTAAAACAGCATAACCACCTGAATATGCGGCTTCTATTGCCGCCAGAGTGTCTCCAGAATTCTTACCATGCTTATTGATTGGTATAAATAAAGGATCAAAGTTTTTAAGAGCCATCAACAAATCATTGACAAGAAATCTCATATCTGGCCTTACTTGTCCTATTGCTTTCATCAGCGCAATTCCATCTATCCCTCCTAGAGGATGATTAGCTGCAATTATAATCCCACCTGTCTTTGGGATATTCTCTGCTCCTATAAGCTCAACATCAATGTTAAGTTCTTTGATTATTCCATTACCGAAGTCGATTCCATGCAAATGGTCTACCTTATCCAGCACATCATTCATCCATTCTTCATGAGTTACCCGCTTTATATACCTGAGCAAAAAGCCCGGCATCCATTTCAAAAGCGCAGGGTTTTTGGATTCTATAGATTTTTCTATGTCAATAAATTTCTTGGACATCTTAGAGCTCAGGTTGCTAATAGGGCGATGAAATAATTGAGAACTTGTTCTCTCTAATTTTCGAAATAAAGCTAAAAGTACAAAAAATCAGGTTTAACCTTACGATAGGGAAAGCCTGCTGCAATTAGAGTCCTGAAAACCAATCCACTTAATTTGAATCATGACCAGATAGGACCATGGTTGAACAAACAATTAATCCAATTTAGCCTTGTTGAAAAGGCAAACACAAAGAAATCTTTCACCCCGAACATCTTGAGATTTTGCCTAAAAAGCGCAGTCTGGTCTAGCCTCCGATTAATTTCTTATTTTTGCTACCCTAATAAAGACACCCTATGAGCGAATCAATATTATCACTTTGTCCTGGCCCTTGGAAAGATTACGAACTAATTGATACTGGAGGATTTGAGAAATTAGAACGATTTGGAGAGTTTATCCTCAGTAGACCGGAGCCACAGGCAATCTGGGACAAAACCCTTCCAGAAAGTGAATGGAGAAATCTAGCTCATGCGCATTTTGCAAAAGAAAAAAGCAATCCTGAAAAAGGAAATTGGGAGCAATTGAAAAAAATGCCCCATAACTGGGCAATTGAATATAACAATCCTGATGGCTTAAGTCTAAAGCTTAATCTTGCGCAAACTTCATTCAAGCATATTGGTCTCTTTCCTGAGCAAGCTGTAAACTGGGACTACCTCTACAAAACGATACAGCGTTCTCCAGTTTCAAAACCAAAAGTATTAAATCTTTTTGCCTATACTGGAGCAGCAAGTGTAGCTGCAAAAGCCGCAGGTGCTGATGTCACGCACTTGGATTCTGTAAAACAAGTAGTGACTTGGTCGAGACACAACATGGAATCTTCCGGCCAATCCGACATTCGCTGGATGGTAGATGATGCGATGAAATTCATCAAACGAGAAGCACGTCGAGGAAATAAATACAATGGAATTCTCCTGGATCCTCCCGCTTATGGCCGTGGTCCGGACGGAGAAAAATGGGTTCTGGAAGAGCAGATCAATGAAATGCTAAAGGTATGTGCGGAGATTTTGGATCCAAAAGATCACTTTCTCTTGCTCAACATGTATTCCCTAAGTTTCTCATCCCTGATCGCTGCCAATTTGATCAATACCACATTCAAAAATGTGCAGAATGCCGAACACGGGGAACTCTATCTTCAGGACAATCAAAATAAAAAACTACCGCTGGGAATCTTCTTTAGATTCTCAAGCTTTTTAAACTACACCTTAGTAATGAATAACCGCCAACTTTTCCTCCAGCATCTAGCACAAACAACTGATTTCCCTTTGATGATCGAAGTGGAAAAGGCGGAAGGAATCTATCTTTTTGGACCTAAAGGAGAGAAATACATAGATCTCATTTCGGGTATCGGAGTGAGCAACGTCGGACACAGGCATCCAAAAGTACTGGAAGCAATTCAAAACCAACTAGATAAGTACCTGCATCTTATGGTGTACGGTGAGTATGTACAAAGTCCCCAGTCTTTACTTGCAAAAGCGCTTTGCGATACGCTGCCAAAGCATTTGGACAATGTGTATTTGGTAAATAGCGGAAGCGAAGCAATCGAAGGCGCATTGAAACTGGCAAAGCGATATACCGGAAAGCCAAAGTTGATTTCCTGTGTAAATGCCTATCACGGAAGTTCACATGGCTCCCTAAGTGTGGGAGGAAACGAGATTTTTAAGCAAGCCTACAGACCGTTACTTCCAGGGATTAGTCATATCAATTATGGGGATATTTCTGATTTGCAAAGTATTGATTCAGAGACAGCAGCTGTTTTGATAGAAACCGTGCAGGGTGAAGCAGGAATCCGAGTTGCCGAGAAAAAATATTTTCAAGCTCTACGTAAGCGATGTGATGAAACAGGAACTTTATTGATACTCGATGAAGTACAGTGTGGTTTTGGAAGAACCGGTAAATTCTGGGCTTTCGAGCATGTTGGAATTATCCCAGATATCGTCGTTTGTGCCAAAGGAATGGGCGGAGGCATGCCAATCGGTGCCTTTATCGCTAATAAGGAAGTGATGGGAGTTTTCAAAAACAACCCTATCCTTGGACATATTACTACATTTGGAGGACATCCAGTGAGTTCTGCTGCTTCTCTAGCGACTATCGAGATTCTTTTGGAAGAAAAGCTCATAGAGCTTGTAGAAGAGAAAGCCAATTTGATCAAGTCCCTCCTGATACATCCAAAAATCAAAAGCATCAGAAATAAGGGATTGTTGATGGCGGTTGAGTTTGAGTCCTTTGATGTGTTGAAACCAATTATCGATACCGCAATTGAAATGGGTGTAATCACTGATTGGTTTTTATTTTGTGACGATGCCATGCGAATAGCACCACCACTTACCATTACCGAGGAGCAAATTCATGAAGCTTGCGAAGTGATTTTGAGGGCAATTGAGAAGGTTTTCCCTAGTTAGCATTCCTGCATTTTCACTTTTCGAAACTTCTTTTCAAATCAGGGAGTTTAACCCCTAAAGGAAAAAACCATGAAAAATCAAGACAAGAAAGTATATCCAGTACAGAAAACTGAAGAGCAATACCGTCAAGAACTTGATCCAGACTCCTACCGAGTTCTAAGGGAAAAAGGAACTGAAAGAGCATTCACGGGAGAATACTACCTGAATAAAGAAACAGGCGTTTACGAGTGCAAGGCCTGTGGGAACGAGATTTTTCACTCCTCCAATAAATACGACAGCGGTTGCGGCTGGCCAAGTTTCACCAAACCGGTAAAACCGGAAGCTATCGACGTACACATGGACTATACCCATGGAATGATCCGTGAGGAGATCCTTTGTGCTAATTGCGGTTCGCATCTAGGTCATCGCTTTCCAGACGGTCCTTCAGACCAGGGAGGAATTAGATATTGTATTAATTCGGTGAGCTTGGATTTTGAGAAAGAGAAGTAATCAACTGATTTAATTTTATGTGATTATCCGCAATGATGCCAGTTGCCTTAGATTCTTTGCTTATCTGGCCGGAAGACCGATGACCGATGCTGCTTCAATTCTTAAGTTAAGATATCCTTTTTTGCTTTTGACTCCATACTGGCGCAAAAGCGGATATACATATAATTTTTTAAAAAAATCTTAGTTAGTGCTATGGAAAGAATGTTTAGAATCATCCTTACACCAAAGTTAGAAGGTGGATTCACCGCTGTTGTGCCTCATTACCTGTATGCGTCACTTGTGGCAAAAGGTTAGAACACGCTAAAGAAATGGTCAAAGAGGCTATTTCTCTCTACATTGAAGACATGGTGGCAAACGGGGATGAAATCCAAAAAAGCATCTATCTGTTTAACTTGTTGAATTAAAGGAAATTGAAAATTCTACATCATTTCAATTTCCACTATAACAAAAGCCATTTCATCATCGATATTTTCAAAAATCCAGATGTTTCCATTTTTGGCAAAATGAACATTTGGAGTGTGGGTCAATTCTGGGATCTGAGCTTCGGCAATAAGGTTTAAGTCTTTATCAAATATGCTTAGGAATACATCAGCGCCAGTACTGACATAGCTATTATATTCATTAAGTTCTTCGCTGTAAGATTTCTTATCCGAAAACCTTAAAAACCGCTGGTTTTTATCATCCCAGAAGAAGCTACCGTAAGAGATCTCCTCTCCTAGTTTACGTTCAACATCTTTTTCATCCCTCCTGTGGTGTATTCCACAGTCTTGGGCGGCACATATTCTTTCTCATAACCCAACAATGGAGTATCCCATTTTTTCACCTGAACACTATCACTTTTGAAATCGAATACCTGAACTTCGTTGAATGCGTTTGAACTAATCAAAAAGTTTCCATTTGCTAATAAAGGAAAAGCCCCCGTACCATAGCCACCTGCATCATTTCCATCATAAAGGATCTTGATATAACGTTCGATATTCTTAGCCCAATCCGGAAGGTCAATCTTTTGGTAGGTACGATTTTCCAAGTCAAAATCAAGTATGAATTCCGTATTACTCTGCCAATGAGTGACTAAGGCTATAAATCGGTCAGGATTGTTTTCGTGCTGTTGCAGCGAACGAGCAAAATATTCGTTGACCCCAAGATATTCTTCAGCTATTTTTTCCAATTCCAAATCTCTGACCAGTTCGCCATTCTGATCTAGAATTTTATAGAATTGGTAGTTCCAAAAAAGTATCTGTTGATTAGGTAAAATTGAAAATTGAGGATAATTGCCAATTCCGTTAGGTCCTTCTTTCTCAAATTGGATCTTTCTATCTAATTGTAGATTATCTAGGTCTATTTTCTCCGCAGAATTATCCTTTCTATTGAAGTTAATCAGGTAGCTCTTGTCCTCTGACAAACTGGAGGAATACAACTGATCCTGCAAATAAAGAAACTCCTGCCCTGCATCTATCATGACAGTATCTAGGGATACTTTAATCTGATCTGAAACGGTCAATTTTTTCTCTTCAGATGAAGAACAGGAACTCGCAAGTAATAAAAGTAAAAGCCCAGTAAACAATCTCATAGCAATACATTTTGAAGTTCAATTAAAAATTTATTGGACTAAAAGGTAATTGATAACTTCCAAATATTCGGAATCAGAGATGTTACAAAAAGTTAAAAGATGATTTTGTCTCGTGGATTTTAGATTTCTAACTTCAGACTTTAGCTTTTAGAGAATTCCTTTCTCCGGATGTCTGCCAGTAACAGTTCTTCCAAAAACTTTCAGCTCCTCTATCTGAGCATCCATATTTCCATCAGGGTAAATCACCGGTCCTATTCCAGCTTCCTTTTTCTTATAGTCTAAATACCCAACTACCACAGGAACATTCGCTCCAAGTGCAATGTGATAAAAGCCTGACTTCCATTTTTTCACCTGACTTCTTGTCCCTTCTGGAGTCACCATGATCACTAACTCATCCCGCTCATTCAGCATTGAAACCATTGATTCTGTATAGGTCTGTTTTCTGCCTCCTGGCACTCGCTTTCTATCAATGGCTATTGCTCCCAATCCACTTAGCAACCAACCCAATGGACCAACCATAACCTCTTTCTTTATGGTAAAACGAACTGGAATATCCATCAGGAAAAATGCCGCACGGGCATACAAAATATCCCAATTGGATGTATGAGGAATTGCAATAAGAACGGCTTTCTTTAATCCTTTTGGCCAATTATCATTCAAGGACCAACCGGAAACCCAAAACACAATACGGGACAAAAATTTCATCATGCTTTTATAGATTTATTAGATTGTTCAGCTAATTCCAAAATCGAAGGATTTTCCTCAATATAATTCATGGTGTGATCGTACCCCACACCAAATAATTCTGAAGCCTTTTTGATATCAAAAACCCCATATCTACCTACCCAGGAGGTTCAATAAAATAATCACACTTAGATTTCCTACTGTATACATTGTAATTCATCGCCATAATCACCGAGCGCTCGATCAGTTTTTTCATATTGCTGATATTCGCCTCTTCAGGGAGTTGATTGCAATTTACTCCAATCACAATATCACAGGTCCCATCCAAAGGTTCCACAGGCAGGTTATTCAGTACACCACCGTCCACAAGAAATCGATTACCTATCACAATAGGATCAAACATCCTGGAATACAAGAAGAAGCCATTATTGGTCTGATCAACTCACCTTCTGAATAGTACCGAACTTTTCCTTTTTTAATATCGGTGGCTGCTACAGTCAACGGAATCTGCAATTGCGAAAAATCATCATGCTTGAGGTATAGCTTAAACAGAGTCCCTACAGAATCCATTTTCAGAAAGCCTGTCAAAGAAATTGCTGGTCGGAGAAATTTAAAATAATTGGTCTCTACTATGATTTTCAAGATTTCATCTGGCGTATACCCTTGACAAAACATGGCTCCTGCAATAGCTCCGGCCGACGTTCCAGATACTTTGGTAGGAAAAATACCAGAGTCAGTAAGTGCTTTCAACACGCCTAAATGGGCAATCCCCCGCACTCCTCCACCTGAGAGCGCAATTCCAATCTTTAGGTTAGATTTCATCAAGTCTGAATGTTTGATCCAAACGAACACCTTTTTCAGTCATTTTCACAGTACAGCATTCGTTCACTGCGTCATGCTCTAGAAATAAAATGTATTCTTCTCTTGCTGCTTCTTCCAAAAATGTGGCTTTTTCATCCATAGTAAGCAGCGGGCGGGTATCGTAGCCCATTACATAGGGCAATGGAATATGGCCTACTGAAGGAAGCAAATCAGCTACAAATACTATAGTCCTTCCTTTATACTGGATTTTCGGAAGCATCTGCTTATCCGTATGCCCATCTGCTGTGATAAAGTCAAATCCCGGAAGAAAAGTTTTCTCCTCCAAGTCTACATAATCCAATTGACCCAACTCCTGCATTGGAAGTATATTTTCTTCCAGAAAAGATGCTTTTTCTCTTGGATTAGGTACAGTTGCCCACTGCCAATGGTCTTTGTTTGACCAATAAGTAGCCCTAGGAAAAGCCATCTCATACTGTCCATGTGAACCATACTTTACACCACCTCCACAATGGTCAAAATGCAAGTGGGTAAGAAAATTGTCAGTGACCTGATGTGGACTTACTCCAATTTTTCTTAGACTCTTTTCAAGTGAATCATCTCCATGCAAATAGTAATGCGAGAAAAACTTAGCATCCTGCTTATCTCCTATTCCATTATCAATTAACACGATTCTATTTCCTTCAACTACGAGAAGAGATCTCATAGCCCAAGTGCAAAGGTTATTTTCGTCAGCTTGATTGGTGCGGGACCAAAGTGTCTTAGGCACTACGCCAAACATGGCTCCTCCGTCCAATTTGAAAAATCCGGTATTGACTACGTGTAATTCCATGATATGAAAGAAAAATCCCGGACTTTGTAAGAAATCCGGGTTTTAAATATTTTATTCAACAACAACACCCATCGAACAAAACTTGTCGATGCGCTGCTCTATTCTTTTCTCAGGTTTGATCTTGTCAAGCTCTTTCAAAGCTTGCAGGATAGCTTCCTTAAGTGTGATAGCCATTTTTTTCATGTTCTTATGAGCCCCACCTAAAGGCTCTGGAATTATTCCATCCACTAAGCCATTGCCTTGCATATCATTAGCAGTCAATTTAAGTGACTCAGCCGCTTGCTCCTTGTAATCCCAAGATCTCCAAAGAATTGTGGAGCAGTTTTCTGGAGAAATAACAGAATACCAAGAGTTCTCTAGCATCAACACCCGGTCACCAATAGCAATACCTAAAGCTCCTCCTGATGCACCTTCGCCAATGATGACGCAGATCACAGGGACTTTCAGCATAAACATTTCCTTGATATTTCGGGCAATAGCTTCACCTTGGCCTCTTTCTTCAGCTTCCGAACCAGGAAATGCACCTGGAGTATCTATCAAAGTAACGATAGGCTTTCCAAACTTCTCTGCCATTTTCATTAGGCGAAGTGCCTTTCTGTAACCTTCAGGATTTGCCATCCCAAAGTTTCTCATCTGACGTTGCTTGGTATTTCTACCTTTTTGCTGACCGACGAACATTACGGATCGAGCCGTCCAAGTCTCCTAAGCCTCCAACCATTGCTTTGTCATCGGCTACATTTCTATCTCCATGAAGCTCGACAAAATCATTTGTCATCTCATAGATATAATCTAATGCATAGGGCCTTTCAGCATGTCTGGAGAGCTGAACTCGCTGCCAGCGGGTCAGATTTTGAAACGTTTCTTTCTTCAAAGCAAGAATTTTATCTTCAAGGGATTCAATATCTGAACTTAAATCGATATTTCTGCCGGTAGCCAACTCCTTCATTTCCTGAAGTTTTTGCTCTAAATCAGCTATAGGTTTTTCGAATTCTAATACCATTTTGGTGATTTTTAGGAAAAACAAAGATAAGCATATACCCTTGGGAATTAAAATTTTTAATGAGGTCCTTAGGTATTTCAATAAGATAAAAGGCAATTGGGGTTAAAACAAAAAAGTCCCGAATTTCTTCGGGATTTTAAGCGGAATGGACAGCCTGTCCCGACTTTTTCGGGAGGACTCGAACCCGCGACCTTCCCGATGAATCGAGACAAACATTCTAACCAGATGAACTCTCAGTAATTAGACCATCAATATATGTTCTGGATTTTTTCATTTTTATAAATCGCTCCATTTGTAGAGCTTCATTTTTTGTGGAAAAGGAAATTAACCAAACAATCTTCCATGGTTGCTTTCTTGCCGTATAACCACTATGAATGCGATTATGCATTTTAAGCCTTTCTGAGAGGAACCTATATAAAATGAACCATCCTTTTCTGATTGAAGGATATAAGTGAAAAATTCCATATACCAATAAAACAAAAAAGTCCCGAATTTCTTCGGGACTTTAAGCGGAATGGACAGCCTGTCCCGACTTTTTTCGGGAGGACTCGAACCCGCGACCTTCCCGATGAATCGGGACAAACATTCTAACCAGATGAACTCTCAGTAATTAGACCATCAATATATGTTCTGGATTTTTTCATTTTTATAAATCGCTCCATTTGTAGAGCTTCATTTTTTTTGGAAAAGGATTTTAACCAAACAATCTTCCATGGTTGCTATCTGGCCGTGTAACCACTATGCATGCGATTATGCTTTTTAAGCCTTTCAGCAGGATCCTGAGAGGAACCTATATAAAATGAACCATCCTTTTCAGATTGAAGGATATAAGTGAAAAATTCCATTTACCAATAAAACAAAAAAGTCCCGAATTTCTTCGGGACTTTAAGCGGAATGGACAGCCTGTCCCGACTTTTTCGGGAGGACTCGAACCCGCGACCTTCCCGATGAATCGGGACAAACATTCTAACCAGATGAACTCTCAGTAATTAGACCATCAATATATGTTCTGGATTTTTTCATTTTTATAAATCGCTCCATTTGTAGAGCTTCATTTTTTGTGGAAAAGGATTTTAACCAAACAATCTTCCATGGTTGCTTTCTTGCCATATAACCACTATGCATGCGATTATGGTTTTTAAGCCTTTCAGCAGGATCCTGAGAAGAACCTATATAAAATGAACCATCCTTTCTGATTGAAGGATATAAGTGAAAAATTCCATGTACAAATAAAACAAAAAAGTCCCGAATTTCTTCGGGACTTTAGTCGGAATGGACAGCCTGTCCCGACTTTCGGGAGGACTCGAACCCGCGACCTTCCCGATGAATCGGGACAAACATTCTAACCAGATGAACTCTCAGTAATTAGACCATCAATATATGTTCTGGATTTTTTCATTTTTATAAATCGCTCCATTTGTAGAGCTTCATTTTTTGTGGAAAAGGATTTCAACCAAACAATCTTCCATGGTTGCTTTCTTGCCATATAACCACTATGCATGCGATTATGCTATTTAAGCCTTTCAGCAGGATCCTGAGAGGAACCTATATAAAATGAACCATCCTTTTCTGATTGAAGGATATAAGTGAAAAATTCCATGTACCAATAAAACAAAAAAGTCCCGAATTTCTTCGGGACTTTAAGCGGAATGGACAGCCTGTCCCGACTTTTTCGGGAGGACTCGAACCCGCGACCTTCCCGATGAATCGGGACAAACATTCTAACCAGATGAACTCTCAGTAATTAGACCATCAATATATGTTCTGGATTTTTTCATTTTTATTAAATCGCTCCATTTGTAGAGCTTCACTTTTTTGTGGAAAAGGATTTTAACCAAACAATCTTCCATGGTTGCTTTCTTGCCGTATAACCACTATGCATACGATTATGCTTTTTAAGCCTTTCAGCAGGATCCTGAGAGGAACCAATATAAAATGAACCATCCTTTTCGGATCAGTCGGAATATCTGGGGAGCAGATTTATTCACGCATAGATATTAGATAGTCTGAACAAGAGAATTCAATGTTAGTGACACCTCTGAACTGAGCCCTGAATGCTTTTATTTTTGCATTGAATGATTCTGCTGATGCATTTGTACTCCTGTTTTCAAAGAAATTCAGAATGGAAGTGTAGTGATTCTGTATGGTTTTGGACACGGTATTGAATGATTTGAAGCCCGCTTCTTCCACTTCATTGTACCAATGAGCCAGCTTGGTGAAGGCGACACCTTTTAGCTTGCTTGTTTGATAGATCCTTGCCAGAGATCTCGATAGTTTGTAGGCTTTTTCCAGATCAGGGTAGCGCCGGAAGAGAATCTCGGCCCTATGTGCCTGCGATATTGTCAATTTATCTTCTCCTTTGAAAAGCAGGTATCTGCTTCTGGCTAACAGTTGTTTTTCGGTATCACCATTTTCGAGCTTGTGTCGGAATAAATGTTTTTTTACACTCTCTACTGAGCTCCATTTCCTTGTTCTCCTGTTCAATAGCTTCCCATCTGTGGGCGATTCTCATTTCCTGAACTGCGTCATAGACCAGTTTCTGGACATGAAACCGGTCAGTGACCAATTGGGCTTTGGGAAAACTACGGCGTACGATCTTTTCCATACTGGCGGCCATATCCAGTGTTACTTCCTCTACCTTTTTCCGTTTATTCTCGGGTAGTTGCCTGAGAACAACATTCACTGTTTCACTTTCAGTCCCTTTTATCATGGCAACCAGAGCTCCCTTCTTACCTTTTGCTGCTTTATTGGTCAGGACAGTATACAGTTCTCCTTGAGAGAGGGCTGTTTCATCAATGCTGAGATGTGTTCCCAGATTTTCAGGAAAAAGAATCCAGTCTTTAGCATGTGGGCGTTGTTGCCAATTCCAGGAAGTTGCTCAGATGGAAAACGTATTGATGCTCAAGGGTTTTTCCGTTTACCTGGAAGTTATCCGCTAGGCTTTTGCAACTTACCGGCGATGAATCCAGTCGTTCCTTTTAAAAAAAGCGCGAATTCCTCTGTCATCCGCGTACCATTTGCCACCAAGCTCCAATCTCTACTCACATTCTTTCCTGTCTCTTCATTGAGCCACTTCCTCCTCTTAATATTCAGAAAACAGGCTTTACCGCGCAACGGGAAATCCTGAATACTTACCTCATCATAAAAACCCTTTGAGGTGAGTTTTGACCCCTGAAGATGCTCGGGATGAATATTGAGCTCTTCCAAATAAATGTGGTAAGCATTGTCTTTGAGTCCCGCTGAAGTAACCTTGAAAAATTCAAGCAGGCCCTGAGGCAAAAGCAAGCTGAGGTAGTCCTTTTCTTCCAATTCTTTTTTTAGCAAAGAAAATGCATTGTGTCAATTCCCCCAACTTTTAGGACTGATCCAAAGAAAATGCATTGTGTCAATTCCCCCAACTTTTCAGGACTGATCCTCCTTTTCTGATTGAAGGATATAAGTGAAAAATTCCATGTACCAATAAAACAAAAAAGTCCCGAATTTCTTCGGGACTTTAAGCGGAATGGACGGGACTCGAACCCGCGACCTCCTGCGTGACAGGCAGGCATTCTAACCAGCTGAACTACCACTCCAATGGTTTAAATTTGAGATATGCTTTGCTATCTCATGAGAGTGAATTCAAACTTACGACCTTCCCGAAGAATCGGGACAAGCACTTCTTAAGATGAACTACCACTCCAATATTTTAATCGTCACTAGCTGATGAACTTTTTCATCAATTTTAAGCGGAATGGACGGGACTCGAACCCGCGACCTCCTGCGTGACAGGCAGGCATTCTAACCAGCTGAACTACCACTCCGTTTACTGCAATCCTGAGGCTATTCCGATTTCTCAACAACTACCCCGTTTTTGAGTGATGCAAAGGTATGTTTTAGATTCATTAATACAAAAGTAGACCAGAAAATTTGCACGATTATTTTGTATGAAGTTCTTTTTCAAGGAGATATTTTTTCTTGACTCCTTACTCCTTTTGACTTTTTCTAAGTGTCAATACCATCAATTTGTGAAATCGCCGGCGCTGATATTTTTTTCTGCATCCATCATCTCCAACACTAAATCAATTTCTTCCTTTAGCTGCAGTGACAATTTTTTCAAACGATCTGAGTCAATCTCTTCCATATGCTCTAGTTCATTTCCAATTTCAGACAAAACCTCCATCCCTGCCGAAATTGCTGTTCCGTAGAGCTTGTGACCAGCCTCATTTAGCGAGGTGATATCCTTAGCCGCAATCATCTCCTGAATAGTTTTCAGCGAGTCTTTCAGTTCAGAATTAACAAGTAGCTTTATGCTTGCTAAAAATTCCTGATCATTCGAAGTGTAATTTCGGAGTTTCTCAGGGTTATAATGCTTATTTACTTCTGTTAAGCTTTTTTCTTCAGAGGAATTTATACTAGCATCACTTGCGGCTAACCAACCATTTATTGAGAACCATTTTTACAATTTCCTCAACTACTGGCTTCACTACAAAATCGTCCATCCCCGCAAGAAGACATTTCTCCCTCTCCCCTTTCACATTACCTGCAGTAAAGGCAATGATGGGAACACGAGAATCTTTCTCTAGCAATCTTATATTCTTGGTAGCTTCATAGCCATTCATTACTGGCATCATGAACATCCATAAGGATAATGTCTGGAAATTGCTTTTTACAATATTCCAAAGCTTCCAATCCGTTATTAACTGCTATAATAGTGGCTGTAGGCGAAATCTTTTTTATGATTGTTTTCGCCAAAAGCATATTTACCAAGTTATCTTCAGCAATAAGTACCGTGAAATCTTTCAATGTATTATCTTTTACTGCCTCCGGCGCTTCTACTTCCTTACTAGCCTCGAATTTATAAAGCTTGGATAAAGCTTGATAGAATTCCTGAATCTTGATAGGCTTGATCAATCGATGATGAACATGGAGTTCCTTACAAGTTTCTATGATTTTATGATCATCAGATGAACTATAGAAGCAGCATAATGGGCTCTTCAGATCCCCATGAAGCAAAAGTCTCCCTTATCTTACGGATAGTCTCCAGTCCATCCATAAATGGCATATGGTAATCCATTAAAATCACATCAAATTTTTCTCCTGTCGCTAAAGCTTGCAAGGCTTCAAATCCATTGGAGGCTTCAATAGATTGAATGTTTTTCAGCAATAACATTTGCCTAACAATCGATCGATTATTTTCATTATCATCAACGATAAGCACATTAGTAATCTTCTCTACATCAAACCAATCGATGGCATCTCCTTCTTCTGTTTTCAAGGTGACATCAAAGAAGAATGTACTCCCTTTCCCTGGCTCACTCACAAGTTGCAATTGACTATCCATCAGCCTGAGAAGACTGTTAGAAATAGTCAATCCGAGGCCTGTACCTCCATATTTTTTGGTCGTAGAACTGTCTTCCTGAGAAAATGCTTCAAAGATCTTTGCCTGCTTCTCAGGTTTAATTCCTATACCAGTGTCGCGTACAGCAAAGCGCATTCTATAATATTCACCTTCAGGATTCCAGGATTTCAATCTTCAATTCTATCTCTCCCTTTTCCGTAAACTTGGATGCGTTGCCCAATAGATTTACCAAAATTTGTTTCAACCGCACCGAATCTGTGTGGACAAATCTTGGCAAGTCGGTTGCCACATTCAATAGCATCTCCAGGCCTTTATTCTGAATCTGATAAGTAATAATGTCTGTGGCTTGAGAACTGATTTCGGTTACAGGTCACACTTTTCTATATCGAGCTCCAAGCGACCGGCTTCAATTTTGGAAAAATCAAGAATATCATTGATAATGCTCAATAGCGCATTGCCTGATTGGTTTACGATGGATAAATATTGATGCTGGGTTTCGTTCAGAGTTGTTTTTAGAACCAAGTCAGTAAAACCTATTACGCCATTTAATGGAGTTCTGATCTCATGACTCATATTGGCTAGAAAATTCTAGACTTGGCGACACTCGCTTCCTCAGCTTGTATTTTAGCCTTTTTCAATTCTTCCCGCTGATTAACTAGGTTAGTAATGTCTTGGGTGAAAAGCATAATACCACCTACTTTGCCCATCGTGAAGGTACCAAGGCCTCATTACCCAGGTCACATAGCGATCCTCTGTGTCACCCGGCATTCTGATCACATCCCTCTTCCTTTCGCTCGACTGCACCGTTTAAAACACGCTGATCACGCGCTCTTCCGGCGCTATCTATTTGTGGAAATAGATCATAATGGTATTTACCTTCGATATCCTTTCCTTTCAGGAAATAATCCTTCTTCCACTGATTACTTGCAGGACAATGTAAATCAAATCCTTATCCAACATCGCCACAGCAGCTGGCGTGTGTTTTTCACAAATGCATTAAGTCTGCTTTTTTCAGTGATTAGGTCATTTTCTATCTTGCTTTTCTCGGTAATATCTATGGCTATACCTAGGTAGCCGATTGATTTCCCATCCAAATCCTTCATTGGAGAAACCACCAATGACACAACTTTTTCTTCCCCGGTTTTAGTTACAAATGTCCAGTCACGTTGTTCCACTCCGTCACGATCAGCCCTTGCTGTAAAAATTTCACGTGGATTTATTTCTCTTCCAAAATCAAGCTCCAATTCAGCCTTGAAGGCTTCGACTTCTTCCTGTTTATAAAGCAAACTTGGCTTTTCCTTCCCTACCATTTCCTTGGCAGAATAACCTAGCATTTTTTCTGCTCCAACATTAAAAACTGTTATAAATCCCGCCATGTCTGTGGCAATCACACAAACTTCAGAGGAGGCATTGATCACATCATCCAGAACTTTTCTAGTCTGCTCTAAATCTATCTGAGCACGCTTACTCTCATCTATATCCTGGAAAGTTCCAAATATTCGTATACATTCACCTTTTTCAAATTCCGCTTGACCTATTGCCCGTACCCAAAGTTCTTTTCCTTTGCTGGTAACAAGCTGCAACTCCAGGTCCCAAGGCTCTCCCATAGTCATAGCCCTATGTAAAGCAGCTGTGATAGTATCTCTACTTTCTCCCTCTTTATAAAAATTGATACCTTTATTTACATCGGGCTCAAAATCCTCCTCCACTTCATGAATTAGCTTCGTAGTGGGTGTCCAGCTTAAAGTCTGCTCTTTAATGTCTAGGTTCCATCCTCCTACCCTTGCCACTTTCCCAGTTTCTTCGAGTAGTTTTCGGGCATGAGACAGCTCTTCTTCCAGCTTTACACGCTTTGTGATATCTATTGCATTTCCGATCACATAATCCCCAACACCAAATTGATCAGCTTCCAAAACGTTATTGAACAACCAAATGAGCTCTGAGCCATCCTTATGCTGAGTGATCATTTGCCCACTGGCTTTCCCCTCTTTTTGAACCACAATAAGATATTGATCTATCAATTCGTGACGGTAGCTTGGAACTATATCATATAGACTTTTCCCTATCAACTCATCAGCAGAATAGCCTATTTTTTGTGCACCTGCTTCATTCACCGAGATAAATACACCTTTCAAATTATGTGTACACATCAGACCTTGGGAATTTTCAAAAAACGCCCGTAATCTTCCTTCACTTTTTGCCAATTGTTGCTCCTTGGCCTGAGAATCAGTGGTATCTCTAGCTATACTAAAGACATTCCCGGTAAGAGGGTCTGGAGTGGAAACCCATGAAAGTACCTTATAGGTACCATCCTTACATAGAAACCTATGGGAAAACTCAATTGAAGATTCTCCGGAGGCTAGTTTTTCTAGCTCCTCCTTAGACTTAGCAATATCTTCCGGATGTATTAATTCAAAAAACGATCGAGTAAGAAGCGTCTCATTGTCCCAACCGAGTAAACTAGTAAAAGAGGGATTGATTTTTTTGAAAAAACCATCTGTACCAGCTATACAAACCAAATCATTGGACAGGTTAAATAACTTCTCCACATTACTAAAATCTGCAATCAACTGCCTTTCCTGAATAATGAGGACAGCTTCACTAGCAAGTAATTCGAGTGCTGTTTTTGTCTTTGTATCTAGGTGAATAGCTGCTGAATCAAAAATAAACAAACATCCAACCCAGCCCCTTTTATCGGAAATTAAGGGAAAACCTACATAAGAATTAATATTATGGGACTCAAAAGCCTTCCGAAGATCATCCGATAGAGAACTATTCGACACATCAGTGCAGCTGACAAGCGTATTACTTTCTAGTGTTTGATTTTTAAAAAAAGTGGTAAGTTCTCTATTTTCTATGCTAATGCCAGTTTCCGCTTTGAACCCAAGTAATCCTGTCCCTTCAATTAAAATAAGCGCCTGGGAAGCACCTGTCACAATTGCACTCAGCTGGCAAATCCTATACAATGACACATCCTGTACAGGGTCAAGGTTTTGATAGCTATGAACTGTTAATTGATTTGACTTACTATTTCCTTTCTTGGAATTATTATTCATAACTAAATTATAATTTTCAGACTTTTCCACTCAGGCACCATCAGACATTAACAAGCCTGATGCATTCTTCAGATTGAAGCACTACACATGAAAGTCGCGATATCTATTTTATGGTGAACTCTCAGGGAAGTGAATTACTTATTCTCCCTTCGTATAACATTCTCAGATTTCTTTTAATCTTTTTGTGGAAAGAAAACGGAAATATAAATCGGAGCTTTTTCTGTATTTTAAGCTAAACCCTAATCGTTTGATTTAAATTTCTGTCAAATTATGACAGTTTCAGAACAATAAAAATAAAAGGATATTGAATCTAAAACCTTATTTCTGTCTAAAACTTCATACACTCTACTCCACCTCACCAAATCACCCTCTGTAAATGTTAATCATATAAAGATTAAAGCTTTTCACCCTGACCTTTCCCCTATAACCGAAAAACTCTCCTTAAAATACAATTTACTTTAAGAGAGTTTAGTTAAATAGTTATAGCATTTATACGCGTCATTTATACCGCATAAATTATAATGTCTTCTGCCAGTTCCAGCTATCTCTAAGAGAATCTTCGAGGGAATAACTTGGGTACCAGTTCAACACAGAATTGATTTTTGCAGTATCCGCCCATATCTTAACTATATCACCTGCTCTTCTTGCTCCGATCACATAGTTCACTTTGACCCCATTTACTTTTTCAAAAGTGGTAATGACTTCCAAAACAGTATTTCCGTTTCCAGTTCCCACGTTAAACACATCGTAGAAATCATCTTGTTGCTCACCCAAGTACGCCAATGCTTTCACGTGTGCATCTGCCAAATCCATCACATGAATAAAATCTCGAACGCATGAGCCATCAATCGTATCGTAATCATCACCAAAAACTGTTAGCTTCTCTCGAATTCCAGCAGCAGTTTGTGTCACAAAAGGAACCAAATTAGCCGGTGTTCCGATAGGAAGCTCTCCTATTTTGCCGCTGGGGTGCGCTCCAACTGGGTTGAAATATCGCAGAGAAATCACTCGAATTCCAGCTTGGCTTTGCACTAGGTCCACCAAAATATCCTCACAAATCTTCTTCGTGTTTCCATAGGGACTTTCAGCATCTTGTCTAGGTGTAGCTTCTGTCACAGGCAATATATCCGGTTGTCCATAGACCGTGCATGAGGAAGAAAAAACCAAGTCTTTGATTTCCTTTTCCTTCATGAAATCAAGGATTGTCAGTAAGGAACCTAAGTTATTCTGATAATATTTCAATGGCTGCAAGGTACTTTCTCCCACCGCTTTGAAAGCTGCAAAATGAATAACTCCTGCTAGTTGGTGTTCTGAAGAGATCTTATCCAAAAGGACACGATCACTACAGTCACCCTTATAAAACGTAAGTTTTCTGCCAGTGATTTCTTCTAATCTATCGAGGACCTTTTCCTCAGAATTTGAAAGATCATCGATGATAATTGGGTTGAAACCAGCTTCTACCAATTGAACCGCTGTGTGTGAACCTATATAACCAGCCCCACCTGTTATTAAAATATTTTTCATTCTAGTTTAAAAGTTTGCAGGTACAAAACTATCCAAAAGGATGGATTATAGAATTCTTTTCGGATTAGTTTTGGGTAAAGAAGCCATCGATTTTACTGCTTAAAAAGTTGACAAAAGATCCTACCCTAGCAAAGGCCAATCATCTTATCAGAACAAATGCTCCTCGTTTTTCAACTGTTTGCATTTCGTCTTCCAGTGGAAAGCTATACTGCATCAGGAATGAATAACTACCCGGGACAGCATTTTCTCCCGCTACCAAACCATTCCAGCCTTCTGTTCCAGCGTAAATAAGTTGGCCCCAGCGATTATAGATCCAGAGATTAAAATTAATCTCACAATTAGAAACACCTTGAAAAATCCCTCCATCTTTTTGGGGATTGAAACCTGTCGGCATCCTCACTTCAGGAGCTTTTTCTGTCACTATTCCAGTTCCCAGACTTACACAGCCGGAAGCATCAAGTACTGAAATAGAATAATTTCCTTTGGCCAACTCAGTCAATGAATTGCTGGCCCCATTTTCCTCATCCCAATAATAAATATAAGGTGCCTTTCCTCCTGTCGGAAATGCAAACAGCTCTCCATTGCTACCTCCTGGACATGCTGGCTTGGTCAATCTTACATCCACTTCTAAAGCAAGAGGTGAACTGATTTCAAAATTAAGAGGAACAGAACATCCATTAATATCAGAAACGGTAAGCTCATAAATTCCTTGCGCTACATCAACCAAATTCAAGCTACCTGTGAATTCAAAACCATCCTCCAGATTTATGGTATATGGCCCTGTCCCGCCTCTAACATTTAAGTTCAATATGCCATCCTTTTTACCATAACAGCTCACTCCGCCTACATCAAAAGAAACCAATTCCAGCAAGGGTGGTTCTTTGATTTCCAAATTTTCCAGCATTCTTTCACAGCCTAATTGATCTGTGACTGTAACTTTATAAATGCCAACAGGCAAATCTTCCGCGGTGGAAGCATTTAAAGTTGGGTCATGAGACCATGTAAAATTAAATGGTGCAACGCCTCCTGTTATTTCCAAAACTATTTGCCCATTGGATTCACCAAAGCACTTGACGTCTTCTATGCTCGAGACCGTCAAGAGGAACTCCTCTTCTACCTTTACTTCTACCGGATCAGAGGTACCCTCACAGGATTGATCGACCAAACTGTAGGTCAAATAGCTCACAGTTCCAATAATCCCAGGCTCATTCCAACTGATTTCAACGGTACTTTCATTTACTCCAGATACGATTACTCCTCCGGTTACCAGCCATTCATAACCTCTGCTACTAGATGAGTTTGGAGCAGCATAAAAATGAGTAGTTAGGAGATCAAAACATACATCCAAATTACCAATAGGTTCTTCTGCATCCAGTTCAATATTAATGAGCACATCTAATGAAATAGGTTTTAGCTCACAACCGTTGGTACTGATTGGATTAGCAGTGATTGAAGCATTGGGATTTGAAGGACCCCAATTAACTAATACAGAATCACCATAATTTTGAACAACAGTGCCTCCTAATACTTCAAAAGTCACAGAACCAATATTCTCCTGAGAACTGAGCTTATATATCAATTCTTCAACCTGAGGGCAAACAGAATTCGCTCCTACTAACTCAGCTTGAGTACGGAGTACTTCCACTTCAAATGTCTCCTCCTCCTGCTGATCACAGGTATTGGGGCTGATTGAAGCCGTTACCGTAACTTCGTAAACTCCTGCTTCCGTGAAGGTGTGCGTCACTTCTTGACCTTCCTTCAGCACCGAGCCATCTCCAAAATCCCAAGTGAAATAAGTAAAAGCTTCATTTTCCGGCTCAATACTCCAGTTTCTCCTTCCTGCTCTAGGCAGGCTATTCTTTCTCCCAGCACATCAAACTCATAATCAGCTAGTATCTCAAAATTGAGGTTATCCAAAGCAGCCCCTACCGCATATCCATAAGATTCCAAATAGCCGAAACCATACACATAGGCAATAAAACCTTCAGGATTTGTCAACTGATGAACCCCTTGAAAAATCCGGATTCGAGCGTAATAAAAAGCGGTATTGCCTGGAACCACAGAAAACGAAGCTCCAATATTTCTTCCATCCAAAATCGTTTGGTTTTGCGCACCAGCAGGGACGACGATATTCACATAATGGTCTTGAATAGACTGAAGGGATAGAGCAGAAAATTTAACACTCTTAAGAAGTTGCTCATTAGGACTATAAGTAATCATAAAAGGATCACCCTGATCGTATAGCGGTTGATTGACTTGATTACAACCCTGACTTTTCGCCAGCACAGTCACTGAGGAAGGCTTGGATGTAGTAATGGAAACAGACTCATCAGGAGCAAATTCCAAGGTTAAAAATTCAGTTGCATCTATGCTGCCTCTGCTATTTCCATTGACAAGTACTTCCGTATCATCTACAGAGGCCAATACTTTCACTAATTCACCTGAGGTTCTACCTTCCAAGGCTACATGGATATAAGATTGCCCCCAGGTAGTCACAGGGTAGGCCTGTTGAAATAAGTTATCATTGGCTCCACCACAGTTCCCCACTGAAGTCCATTTATTCCCTCCGAAAACTGCAATTTTCTTACAGGAGTTGGCATCATCGCCGATTACCCGCACACGGGTTCCTGTAAGGTCAAATCTCTCCTTGATCTGGTAACTTTGCCCCCGATTCAGAATTTGAGTAAACGGTGCAGAATTATTACTTCTGGTAATTTCAATCTCCGTATCATCCTCAGTGGCAATTACCAGCATCAAGCTTTCATTATTAATATTACCATCATATTCCACTGGATAAGTGAGGCGCTCAAAGTGTGAGGTAATCAAGTAATCTTTACCCAAAGCACTTACTGGTAGAACTACTGTTCCATCAGCGCTTCTCACCCGCTCATTGAATGCATAGACAGATAAATCTCCTGTAGAAGTGATGAAAATCCCTTTATTCTCCACACTTCCAGATCTCCGCATGAAAAGACATCTATATCCTGAGCAATCAATCAAGATTAAAGTAAAACGCTCACCTTCATTTAGAGATTCGGAGCGCGTATTTCCAAGGTATTCTATCGTAATATCAGCAGCTTCCACGGCAGTAATCTCCAACATCGCTCTATCCGTAGCTCCCGGTAAAATCCGATTGTTTTCCATATAGCCAACCCAAAATTCCTTACCTACAGTAGAGATCTGTGCATGCGAAAGAAAAGCAAAAAATTGCAGGCAAAACACAAAATACACTACTCGGTAAAGTTTCTCCATAGGGATTAAAGGGGCATATTAAAAATCCAATATAGGCAACTGCTAAGAATTAAGCATCTCCAGTGATACAAAGCTTCTAGGCTATCTTTCAAAAGCTGCTGATTCACTCAGCCATCACATATATAATTCCTATCTTTGCGCCTCCAAAAAAGAAGAAAATCTCAATTATGATATCAGTAGATAACTTGTCATTAAAATTTGGCAAACGAACACTTTTCGACGAAGTCTCCCTGAAAATTTAACCCAGGCAATTGCTATGGTGTGATTGGGGCTAATGGAGCTGGAAAGTCCACTTTTTTGAAAATCCTTTCAGGTGAAATGGAAAGTACCAGTGGTGGAATCAGCATCACTCCAGGTCAGCGTATGGCTGTATTGAGTCAAAACCACTTCGGTTTTGATGAAGTGGAAGTTCTGAAAACGGTCCTTATGGGTCACAAGACCCTGTATGCGATCATGGAGGAAAAAGATGCCATCTATATGAAGGAGGACTTTTCTGAAGAAGATGGTTTGCGTGCTTCTCAACTGGAAGCTGACTTCGCCGAGATGGATGGCTGGAATGCTGAGTCTGATGCAGCAGCATTACTTTCAGGCTTAGGAATCACCGAAGACTTGCACTACATGCAAATGAAGGATCTTGCCGGTAATCAAAAGGTAAGAGTTCTCTTAGCGCAGGCACTTTTTGGTAATCCTGATATTTTGATTCTCGATGAGCCTACCAATGATTTGGATGCGGCTACGATCGAATGGTTGGAGAATTTCCTGCTTGATTTCAAAAACTTAGTGATTGTCGTATCCCACGATAGACACTTCTTGGATTCAGTTTCTACGCATATCGTGGATATTGACTTTGGTAAAATCAAAATTTACTCTGGTAACTATACCTTCTGGTACGAATCTTCCCAACTTGCATTGAAGCAGCGTTCGGATTCTAATAAGAAGGCTGAGGATAAGAAAAAGGAATTGCAGGCATTTATCGATCGATTCTCTGCTAACGTGGCTAAGTCAAAGCAAGCGACTGCCCGTAAGAAAATGATTGAAAAGCTGAACATCGATGAGATCGAACCATCGATGAGAGAAATATCCTGGTATCATTTTCAAACCTGAAAGAGAAGCAGGAGATCAGATTTTCATGACCGAGAATCTGGAATTGAAAGCTGACGGAGTGACTTACTTTACAGATGTAAACTTGATGGTGGATAAAGGCGACAAAATTGCTTTTATCTCTAAAACCAAGCAGGCTGTAAACAAATTCTTCCAGGTAATCATGGAGGAAATCCCTGCATCCAAAGGAAGCTTTAAATGGGGTGTTACGATCAACAAAGCTTATTTGCCTAATGATAATTCTGAATATTTTAAATCTGATCTTTCTTTGATCGAATGGCTAAGACAATTCTCAGGAAATCAGGAAGAAGCTTATGTGAGAACTTTCTTGGGAAGAATGCTTTTCACCGGAGAGGAATCTTTGAAAAAATGCTCTGTACTTTCAGGAGGTGAAAAAGTACGTTGTATGATCTCTAAGATGATGCTTCAAAACCCAAACCTTTTGGTGATGGATGAGCCTACCAACCACTTAGACCTTGAATCAATTACTGCATTTAACAATGCAATTATTGATTACACAGGAACGGTATTGATGTCATCTTATGACCACGCTTTTGTACAAGATCTTCAGCCAATAGAATCGTGGAATTTACACCAAATGGAACAATAGATCGAAGAATGCCTTATGATGATTACTTGGAAAGTGAGGAAATCAAGGCATTGAGAGAGAAAATGTATTCCACTAAGTAAGCTCACTAGGTGC
>NZ_JBVVUG010000029.1:0-93202 GCF_055809615.1 Algoriphagus sp. 10J20-15 | reverse complement strand
ATTAAATCCATTTCGGAAGTAGGCAAAATCCTCTACCGGAAGTTGAGAATATAGATTTGCCATGTAAAGTCTCACTCCTTCAGGATCAGAGAAGAGTTGTTCCCCCTGAATCCTATCAAGTGGTTCTTTATCCAGCACGTTATTACAAGAACTCTGCACGAGCATTGTAATAAGTATAAGTATAGAATAATGTATCTTTTTCATGTAAGTAGAATTAGAAGTTTGCGCTTATACCAAAGTTGAAACTGCGCTGAAGCGGGTAGGTAAATCCTGCGTTGAATAGACCTTCCAGTTTCTCCGGATCAAATGCCTTTACAAATGGATCTGTGATCGTAAAGATGTTATGCGCATTACTGAACACTCTCAAACTTGACAGACCGATTGTATTTAGAGCGTTGGAATTAAATGTATATCCAATCTCCGCACTCTTGAACCTGACATAGGAAGCGTCTCTTCTCCACACCTCACTTTCCGCATAGATCATCCCCATATTTTCAATCAAACGGGATGCTGGCCAGGTACCTGGAACCCACTCGCTGTCTGCATTGTAAGGGTCTTCTTTTCTCCATCGATCAAAGAAATATGCTGGCGTATTCGATCCTTTGAATGCTAAAATCTCTGCATATACTTCATTGAATCTCACCGAATACTTGGCTGCACCCTGGAATAGGAAGTTGAAATCAAATCCCTTGTAAGATCCATTCAATGTTAGACCAAAAAACATTTTAGGAGTACCATTCCAGAATGTAGGAAGCATATCATTTCCATTGATGATCCCATCTCCATTAACATCTTCGTATTTGAAATCTCCAGGTAGCTCTCGGATATTACCCAAGCTCCCGTTTTGAATAGGTGCGTTGAGAATTTCTTCCTGATTTGCAAACTGACCCTGATATTGGAAACCCCAAACTGCATCGTTGTTACGATCCAGGTTCCCGTTTCTCCAGCGGTCCATGCTGTTCAAAAATTCACCTCTTTCTACATAAATGTTTTTCGTCCTTGCATAGTTGAAATTACCACTGATTCCATATCGGAAACCATTGACTTCATTCTTGTAGCCTACCATAAAGTCCAGGCCACGTACCTGATCGCTATTCAGGTTTTCCTGAGGAAGGTTACCACCAAAGGTGTTTGGTAAGGACTGATTTCTATAGGCAAGCAAGCCCTCTCTATTCCTTTGGTACACGTCAAATTCCATATTGAATCTTCCGTCCCAAAGCCCTAGGTTAAAGCCCAAATCAAGAATTTCAGAGGTAAACCACGTGAGTTGTTCATTCACAATAGATGGAGATCCGGCTCCTACGGTGTATGTTCCGTCGTTAAACTCGTATCCTCCTCCCCCTGTGGTCGTATATCCACTGACAAATTGGAAAGGGTTACCTGCATCCTCCCCTACTATTCCATACGATCCACGGATTTTCAAATCTGAAAGCCAGGAGGAAGTACCACTCATAAAGCTTTCATCAGAAATTCTCCATCCTAAGGAACCTACTGGGAAAAAGCCCCAACGTGCATCCGGGTGATATCGGTATGATCCATCTTCACGGAAAGAGAACTCTACAAGGTATTTGTCCTTAAAGTCGTAATTAAATCTTCCCACAAATGAAACCCGTGCGGTCTGTTCCTCCAGACCTCCAGCCTGCTGATTATTCAAGCCAGCGAAGTTGATCTGGTCTGTGGTATAAAAATCATAATACCGAAGTGCTGACACCCATCTGGACCAGGTTTGTTGCTGCTCGAACACCAAAACACCTCCTAGATTGTGATCTTCATTGATTTTGGTATTGTAGGCTGCCTGCGCCTGTAAAGTGATCCTGTTAAAATCAGAGCTTCTATTGGAAATGTTTGAGTTTCCGTCGCGCTGCTTCTGCACTACATAACTATCCTCATTAGAATCATAATTATACAGATTGTATCCTTTTGATAGATTCTTGTTCAGATTGGAAGTGAAATCATAGGCTACCAGGCCTTTGAATGCTAAGCCCTTCAAGAAAGGAGCCTTATAATTTAAAGAAACTGAAGACTGGATATTCTTATCCGTAGTTTCGTTGTATCCTGTCAGATCTCTGTTTGCCAGAGCAACAGGATTTTGGCCTGAACCTACACTTGATGGATATTGGGGATTCCCGTTTGCAAAAGGCTGCTCAATAGGCAGAGTCGTCCGTGTTCCTTTGAATATATTGAAGAAATTCTCTCCTGGATCAGATCGCTTGTCTATTTTCCCGGCTATAAAAACCTGCGTTTCCAAATTTTTTGAAAGCTTGGCCGTGATGTTTGATCTCAATGTATAACGCTTGTACTTGATATCATTAGACTGAAGCAAACCTTGCTCGTTAAAATATCCGCCACTCAGAAAATAATTTACATTCTCATTTCCGCCGCTTGCACTCAAATTTTGCTGATACTGCCAAGCCTTATCCTTCAGTGTTTCATCATACCAATTCGTAGATTCATAGCCTGGGGCTCCTGTGATATAATTATTCAGGATTTCCTGGGAATAGAATGGCGCACCAGTTCCTAACAGTGCCGCATCATTTCTCATTTGAGCCCACTGGGATGCTGAGGCCATTTCCGGCACACCTGTAGGAGTCTGGAAACCTACAGTTCCACTGTAATTGAATTTTGTAACTCCGGCAGTACCTTTTTTGGTAGTGACGATAATTACACCATTTGCAGCGCGCACACCGTAGATGGCTGCGGATGCATCCTTTAGAACGGATATACTTTCAATATCATCAGGATTCAAGCGCTGAAACTCACTTCCTCCATCTCTTGGAATCCCATCAATCACATAGAGCGGCGCTCCTCCGAAACCACGAATATTAATTGAAGTATTGAATTCCCCCGGCTGTCCGGAGTTTTGTCGGATTTGGAGGCCAGGGACTTTTCCCTGAAGTTTCTGAGCTAAACTTGAGCTAGTGGTCGTCTGAATCTCCTCAGCACCTATATTACTGATCGCACTGGTAAGCGATTCTTTCTTTTGGGTACCATACCCAATAACCACGACTTCTTCAAGACCAGCTATGTCTTCTTCAATTGTGATAGTCAGCTGGCTTTGATTGCCTACTAAAATACTTTGCTTCTTATAGCCTATAAAGCTGAAGTCAAGTACGGCACCATCTACTGGAACCAGAAGCTGAAAGGATCCGTCAATGTCAGTCACCGTGCCCGTGGTAGTACCTTGAAGGAGAACCGTCACTCCTGGCACTGGCTCTTGTTTGCCATCCAAAACTTTTCCTGACACTTGTTTTTTCTGAACAGGGTCATTTTGTGCATTCACTAAGAAGGGTATCATCAAAGTAAAGACTACCGCCAGGTAGTACTGGATGAACACCCTCCTGATAAGAGGTCTGTTTTTTTTCATGTTGTTTAGATTAGGATTGGGAATTGTTAAAGATTAACCACTCAGAGAAGAGTAATTGATTGTGAAAAGTCAGGTAAAATCATGTTTCATCGGTATTAAATTTTGGGTTGGGATTAGGAAAATAGCTGCTAGGCCTGCCCGAAATTCGAGCAAGACAAAACAGGAATTCATTGAATTTTTATTTTGAGAAAGCCTTTAAGCTGATCACTTGATCTGAAAAAATCAAGTAGTAGAAATGCTAAAAAAACATGGATTTGACTCTCCAAGTAATTTGTAAAGTAGGTATTCTTCATTTTGGGTTCAGTTAATGGTTTGATCAAAAACTGTCCTAAATGAAGCACAAGGCAATTAATTTGGAATTAATATTTGCTTAACACTTCATAAAATTTGGAACAAAGTCAAAAAAAGATGAATAATCTGAAAATATTCTCTGTATTTGGGCAAGAAGGAATTCATCCGCTCCACCTTCTCCATTGTTTTTAACATTATGAAATAGAATAATAAACACTCAACACAAAAAAATCCATAGTCAAAAAATAGCACTGCCCATATTTCTTTTCTAGGTTTATATTGGTATTACCCAATAAAGACAATTACCCAAAATACTCCATTAGGAGAAAGATTAAAGCCTATTCACACGTGAACAAAATCAAGTTCTTCTTAATACTACTTTTTACTCAGCTTTTATGGACAAGAGCAGAAGCACAAACTGGATTGAATTCAGGATTGTACTTCAATTCCCATGAAGTAATTCAGGACGAAAGAACCTCGCTAAACTTAACACCGGACGATCCTATCACAATAAAAGAAAAACTAGTCCTGAATTTTGACATTCGGTTCAGACAAGGGGATGGTTACTACGGCTATATTTTTAAAATGCTTGGAAATGAAACCACTCCAATCAACCTAGTATCCAATCTGGCATCTGAAACGGAGAATTTTTGGCTAGTGGTAGGTGATCAATCTGTACTTTCTTTCTATTGGAAGGACCTAGGAGGTGTTATATATAACGAGTGGGCGAAAATAAAAATGACCTACGTTTCGGATTCAGGTGAATTCACCTTAAGTATCAATGGAATTGAAAAAAAAGCAATTCTCAACGGTTTCACTGGCCTAGATGAATTTCAGATTGTTTTTGGAGCAAGCAAAGTTGCTAAAATGCTCAACAGTGATGTTTGCCCTATGACTCTAAAAAACCTCAGAATACATGATTCTGATGTGGCTATAAGAGATTGGCAGCTAATAAAGCACAATAATGAGTGGGTGTATGATGAGATCAAAGGCTATGAAGCAGAAGTAAAATTTCCCAACTGGGAGATAGACAAGCATACCAATTGGACAAAATCGAAAAGTCTGATCATGTCAGAAATCCTCGGCATCACCAGCACTGTGGCAGCCGATACCATTTTCATTGTGGGATTGGATCAGGTCAAAGTTTACAACACTAGTACTGGAGAAATGGCTAGCATGCCTTATAGGTACGGGAATCCGTACCCTTGCCTAGACAATAACATCCTTTATAATGACAAGACTAAGGAAATCTGGTCTTACTCCTTCGACACCGTTGCAATAAATAAATTCAATATAAAAACCCTTTCTTGGTTGTCTGCTCCAGACACATGCCCAGAGCCGGATCTATGGCATCATGTCAGGCTTTTCAATGAACCAAAAGATCAGATTGTGACTTTTGGAGGCTATGGCCATTATACGTACAAATCCAATTTGATGTCTCTGAAGGATGGGGCAACTTCATGGGATTCTATTAATAACTCAAGTCAAATACCTCCAAGGTACCTAAGCAGCGCCGGGTGGATGGATGACCGCAAAGTTTTACTTTTTGGTGGCTTTGGTAGCCCTACTGGAAACCAAGGGATAAACCCACAACACTATTACGACATTTACTCGCTTGATCTCAAAAGTAAAAGCATACAGAAAATCAAGGAGTTAAAGAACATAAGCACTCCATTCACCCCGGTCGCCAATTCTATCATTTCAAAGGATAAATCAAGTTTCTACACCTTGCTTTATAACAACATCAATTATAATACTAGCCTTCAATTGACAGAAATTGGTATTACAAATGAAGTTTTCAGAGCCTTTGAAGACTCAATTCCCTATAATTTTCTGGATACTCAAAGTTGGGCAGGGCTATACCTAAACTCCAATGATTCAAAACTTATCGCAGTAACACGTACGGATAGCATAGTGGAATTCTACCAAAGGGCTTATCCCCCACTTTTAATAAATGAGGCTCTGCAATCTAATAGAGTAAAAACCAGTAATTCAACACTTATACTCTTAATAGCTGGGGCAATAGTGATCATTGCAGCAATTCTTGTATTTAGGAAATACGGAAATAGGGTGAAGCAAAAAAACCTTACAAAGGAGAATTTGGCAACTAGTCCAACTGAAAAAACAGTGATGGAAAAACCCCAGGGCGCTGCAATATATTTGATGGGAGGATTTCAGATTTTTGACAAAAATGGGGAGGACATTACAGGCCAGTTTACACCGACTATAAAACAACTTTTTCTACTCATTTACCTTTCAGGCATTTTGGACAAAAAAGGAATTTCGTCAGAAATACTAACTGAAACGCTATGGAGTGATAAGACCACTACCAGTGCCAGAAACAATAGGAATGTCAACATCAGCAAGATTAGGCTTATACTGGAAAAAGTGTCAACCGCACTGATATTAACTCATGAAAACACCTTTTGGAAAATAGAACATGACGACACAGTGTATTCTGATATTTTTGATTCCAAGCAATTGTTTCAGAAAGTCAAATCAGGTAATAAACTCACCGATCAAGAAGTAGAACGATTGCTCAGCAATTCCTCAAAAGGAGGTATTTGTCCAAGTGTTCAGACAGAATGGATGGACCAGTTCAAAGCTGATTTCTCTGCCCAATTGCTTGATGTATTTTTTGAAATTATGCGTCAAACAGATAATCATAATTTATTAGCCAAACTATCAGATTCAATCCTCAAACTTGACCCTCTAAATGATGAGGCACTACGACAACGATGCTATTCGCTTTCGAAACTTGGTAAAAAAGGTCAGGCTTTAACAGCCTACAATCAGTTCTGCAAAGACTACTTGAATCTACTTGGAGAAGAGTTTAAAACAGAATTCTCTGTTTTGTTGGAAGGAGGAACGTCTTAATGAATAGTTTTTTAATTCAAGCAGAAAATCCATTAAAAAAGGCCAATTTTTTCCGAATTAGCCTTTTTTCCTATCAATCTATCGTATTACTCAACAACTACATTTTCAGCCATCTTGTACATATCTGGCAAGTCCTTGCTGAATAATGTAAAGGAGCTTTTGTAAAACTCCTTGAAATCAGCTGCAGAACTGTGCTGAGCCCAAGGACCATAATAGTGATATCCTTCCTGTGTAGGATCGTATTTATTTCTCCACACGACTACTAATGAAATGTCTTTTCCGATGATAGGAGTAAGTATCTCCTTAGTCCAATATTTGGCATATTCATTTCCTGAATTGTCACGGACGCCTTCGATTCCTGTTTCAGTAACACCAACAGGCTTCATTTTGGCTTTACCCAAAGCTGCTAGATTAGAAACATTGGTGGAAAGGGAGTTTGTGTTGGTGCCATGATAACTATCTATCCCTATAAAGTCAACATAATCGTCACCTGGCCAGCGATATAAAATCTTATCTGTCGTACTAGGACTATCCAGTTGGGGAGAAATAGCAAAGATCAGATTATGTACTTCCTTTTCCTTGGTGAGGTAATCCACCGTGAATTTCCAAAACGATATAAATTCATCCTGTGTAGTTGCACTACTACCCCACCACGACCAGGTCTGTGTATGTTCATGATAAGGTCTGAAAATAATAGGTATCAAATCTCCTTCCGAATCTTTTAATTCACCAAGAAAGGAAGCTAAACGATCCAGCCATTCCTTGTATTTAACATTTGTTGCGCTTCCCTCGGTAAGGATTTCTTTTACCACCTGATTACTGGAATTATCCCAGGAATCTCCACCTGTTAAAGGGTTGTTGAGATGGGCACATGCAGTAATGGCCTCTCCTCTACTTCTTGCTTCAAGAATGGTTCTCTTACGATCATCATTCAGGTCGCTGCTAGCATGTCTATCATCCATAATTTCCGCAAAGTCCACAGAATAAACTCCTGGGAAATCCCCAACTATTTCCTTGGTGTCAGATCCACCGGCATCCGTGTACCAAAGTCTTCCATAGAGCAAGTCATCATGATGCCCAAACATAAAACCCTTGGATTGTATTGCCCATAGGTTTGAATAGAGGGCTTTAGTTTTTTCACTTGCATTTTTATCTACCAGCGACAACTTTATTTCTTGTTCCTGTGTGGGGTCAGGCGGAGTTATAATTGGTTCTTCTGCCGAGCTGCAGCCCATATTGAACACTAATGCTATAAGTAATAATATTTTAGGGAATCTCATTTTTTCTAAATGTGGGTTATTTTAAGTCTCAAACGAATAAAAAATGGGCATTCTCATCTATGAAATTAGATGAAATGCCCACGTATATAGTTAATCAACTTTTTCTAAATCAATCCAATACCTTCTTGGTCGCTTGATAAACTTGTCGTAGTCGCTATAGATACTATTCCAGTCATCAGTACCATTCAGATTGAATGCAAATGCATAATTATCAACTGTTTTGGAATACCCATTCCCTAAAGCCTCAGTGACAGGGCCTTCCACAAATTGACCACTTGTTTTAGTACCATCAGCAAAGGTGAAGGTCACCATACCGGTAGCATAATTTCTGGACCAAGTCCCTTCACCGGTTGGGATTTTTCTGTAAAAACCATTGACATCCGTTGCAGGATAACTGCCAAAAGCAACTTGTTGAAAGTCAGCATACGCTTCATCAGCTCCAGCATTGTTTACAATCTTACCAAAGCTATTTCCATCTTCAGTAAAACCTTCCAATTCTAGAGTCAAAGTATTATCTAGCTCTGTATCCGGACCTCCCGAAGGAAGCCATACCCAAGGTTTGTCCGTCATGGCAAGTACTCCTCCGCCGCCATATTCAGGCCCCGTACCTCCATAAACTATCAAGTTATTAATGTGGTACGTTCCGATTATGGTTTCTTCGAAGGGCTCTGCAATCACAGTATATATCCTTGATTTACCAGTTGGAGAAGTCACAGTGATAGTACTACTACTTGATTCATTCTCAAAGTTTAAAGTTTCACCTGGCTGTACCGTTGCCTCAGCTCCATAAGAAAGAACCAATGAATTTATCTTGACAGCACTCAAATCTGTAACAGCTCCGGTATTGATACCCAAAGTTATTGTTCCTGTCTGGTCATCCACCCGGACTATTTCCTCTTTTCCCACTTGATTTTCAAATTTGAGGGTAAGAATACTTCGCTCATTGTTCCAGTTGCCCTCATCAAATTCTTCAAACGGATCCTTTACACAGGAAAACTGAGTGATGACAATCAGAAGCAGGAACAGGTTACTTATATATGATTTCATTTGTTTGGAAATTTTGGGTTGAACATTACAAAGATTGATTCAAGTCGATTTCAATTTGAGGAAGCGGATAAAATGCAACTTGTTCATCCGTTAATCCTGCTGCTTCATCTATGAGTTTATTCACCCTATTGAACCTGCGTAAATCATACATGCGGTTACCTTCATACATCAGCTCCCAGCTACGCTCCAGCCAAACTGCCTCTCTAAAATCTTCCAGAGATAATCCAGGAATCAAATTCCCTAAACCTGCTCGGTTGCGGATGTAGTTGACCATTTCATAACCTTGCGCATTTGGTCCGGCAGCTTCTGCATAAACTAAAGCAACGTCAGAAAATCTTATCAAATACGGTTTGGTGCTAGTCTTATCCTGAATATAATGTGGGTCAACATATTTTCTTGAGAATCTGTAAGGAACGGCACCTGGGAAGGATGCGATTTCTTCACCTGACTCATCATAGACAATAGATACCAGCAATTCACTTCCTCGCTTATCCGCCTCATCAAAGGTGTCGTAGAAAGATTCCTTGGTCTGAAACACGCTCCAACCGTCGTGGGATTCGGTCAACGTACCATCACCATTGTCTAGGTAAATGGCCGAACCAGCGATATATGGGATAAAAAGTTTAGAAATTTTAGAATAATCCCCTTCTATGATTCCACTTCTATCCATCGACATCAGGAAAATATGTTCCGGACCGGTAGGTTGATCCACATCATAGATATCCAGTAGCTTATCATCAAACCCATAAATATTTTGACCTGTAATCACCTCGTTTGCAAAATAAGCAGCACTATCATACATGGCTGACACCTCTCTTCTACTGCTTGTGTATTGTGGCACGTTGTGATCTTTTGAAGAAGCTATATGCAGGTAAACCTTTGCTGCCAAAGCTTGAGCAGCAACTTTATCCGCCCTTCCAGTGGCTCTATGGATTTCCAGAAGTTCGATAGCTTGCTTACAGTCCGCTAGGATCAGATCATAAACTTCATCCAAATCGGTAGCTAGCGGAGATGAAGTCTGGTCCAGAGTTCCTACAAAAGATCTATGCATAGGCACTCTGCCAAAGTTTCTAGCCAAATTGAAATAGCTCCAAGCTCTCAAGAAATGTGCTTCTCCCAGATATTTGGCTTTGGCTGATTCTTCAATGGCTGAATTTGGAATCACATCAAGAATTGCATTTGTTCTATTGATAGCGATGTAGGCATACTTGAAGAAATTCACCAAACTCCCGTTAGTTGAAAAATTAGCTACTTTCCAGTTATTCAGATCCTGAGCATCTGCACCTTCATCAGCTTTTGGGTTGCACTCATCCGAGGGCATATCCCCTAGCATAAATACCGTTCTGGAATATTCCAAAAAAGTTAAAGCATCATAGGCATAACTAATTGCTGCTTCGGCATCGGCTACCGAATTGTAGAAATTATCTTCTGAATAGAAACCATATGGCTCCTCACTTAGGTCACACGCGTTAATCGTAAAAAGACCAACTATTATCAGTATATATTTTTGAAATTTCATGTTTGTGTTCAGTTAAAATGTCAGATTCAAACCAGCAGTCCATTGTCTCAATCGCGGATATCCACCCCAGTATCTACCATCCGTCCCTACTTCAGGATCATACCCGTTGAATTTGGAAAACGTGAAGAGATTGGCAGCATTCATAGACAAGCGTAAACGCATCGCCTTTGGCAAATCAAAATTGTAACCCATGTTCAGGTTTTGAATTCTTACAAAGGATCCATCTTCAATCCACCAATCAGAAAACTTCACCTGTCTGCCGTCTTTTAGACTTGGATATTCATTCGTAGGATTATCAGGAGTCCAGCGGAATGGAGTAATGCTTGGCTGGTTAAATGCCTGAGTATTTAGCACATCGTTACCAAACACCCCATTTAGAAAAATGCTTATATCAAACTTCTTATAGGTCAGTGCAAGGTTTAAACTAGCTAGGAAATCAGGGTTTGGATTTCCGATGATAGTACGGTCATTTTCATCCACACTGCCATCTCCATTGATATCCACATATTTATATTCACCTGGCTGAGCAAGGTCACCATCCAGACCTGCAAGCACACCTTCTTCCAATGTCTGAACAATACCATCAGCTTTGTACCCATAAAATACATTTACAGGCTGGCCTACTGCAAGGAGATTAGGAAATCCTCTAAACTGCTCGATGCTATTTCCAGAATATTGGAACTGCATACCTGTATTTGGATCGGTGATCAAGCCGGATTCCTCTGGATTCCCAAGACTCGTAACCTCATTTCTGTTTTGGAAATAGATCAGTGTTGCGTTCAAATTCAAATCCTTGGTTTGGATCAAATCGGTTCCTACTGTAAGCTCAATTCCTCTGTTAGTAATGGATCCGTTATTGATCCACATTCGATCATACCCTGATGAAAGTGGCAAAATTCTCTCCTGAAGAAGGTTGTCCGTATTCTTCTGATAGTAATCAAAAGTCACGTTCAACTTACTGTCAAAAAGAGAGAAGTCAACTCCCGCATCAAACTGGGCTGTAGTCTCCCATTTCAGATCCGGGTTTGGAATCCCTCCCCATAGCACTTCTATTCCTGATTGTCCAGTTCTTCCTACCTCGATACCAGGGCCGATTGCAGTAATCCAATTCCCGTTATTGAAGTAATTACTCACCCCATATCTGCTAAGTGTTTGATATGGTGAGATTCCTTGATTTCCCGAAATACCATAACTTAACCTAAACTTCAGTTGGTCGAAAACATTCATTTGTTTTATGAATTCTTCTTCATGAGCTTTCCAGCTCAACGCTCCTGAAGGGAAAAACGCCCACTTATTGTTCTCCCCAAATTTGGAAGAACCATCTGCTCTGGAAGTGAAGGTGAAAAGATACTTCTCGTCAAAAGTATAATTGAATCTAAAGATCCCAGAAACCAATTCAGAAGCTACCAATCCATTACTTACTCTGTTAAGTTCCAAATTTCCCGCTCCCAAATTCTCATTGTTTAGCGTTTCATTCACAAAATCAAATGCACCCAGGTGAGAAGTTCTTGATTCATCATTTTGATAAGAATAGCCAAGAGTAGCTCCAAAGTCATGCTTTCCAAATACCTTTCTATAGTTAGCAAAAGTCTCACTCACAACTGTACTTCCCTGCCAATTGTTGATATATGCCGCGCCATTATTAAACTGTCCCGCTTCTGTATAGCGCTTTGGCTGATACACATCATTGATGCTGGTACCAAACTTGAAGTTCAATCTAGAATTAATAGTAAGTGAAGGAATTACCTCCCACTCTACGTCCAAAAAGGACAGTAAATCGAGCGTTTTGGACTCATTCTTACGATTCTCAGTTATTGCTACTGGATGACTGAAATCATTGCTGTTCAGCATATAGTAACCTCCAGACTCATCATATACAGGCCAGACAGGACTTCTCCAGTAGGCTAAACCACCATTGGCATTGCGCTTCCCTTTTGTAAGAATATTTGAAAAAGTGATTTTAAGATTATCGAGAACCCGATGACTTATACTGAAATTCGTGTTGATTTTCGAGTAATCATCTTCAATCTGTATCCCTTTGTCAGTAAAATATGCAGCACTAAGGTTAAAACTCGTCTTTTCGTTGCTGCTTGCGATGGTTAAGGTTGTGTTGTTTGAAATAGGTGCATCTCTAAAAACTATCTGATCCCATCGTGTATTGTATGGCCAGTCTCCATTAGAAAGTTCTTCTACTGAGGGATAGTAAATGCCTGATGGAGAAACCTCCCCTATAAAAACCGGTTCAAATCCACCATTTACCCTACTTTCATTATTCAGCTGAGCCATTAAAGCTGGATCTCTCCAGAGATTAAGTTCAGAGGTAAATTCTGAAATAGTAAGCTGTTGACGAACACTGAAATTGGTTTGACCTTGCTTCGCCTTCTTGGTTGTGATCATAATTACACCATTCGCACCTCTTGAGCCGTATATCGCAGAAGCAGAAGCATCCTTCAATACTTCGACCGATTCAATATCAGCTGGATTGATCTGCTTCAATTCGCCCGCATCGCCTAATGGAAAACCATTCACAACAACTAAAGGAGAATTCGATCCTCTTAAGGAACTTCCGCCACGAATCCTTACTGTAGAACCTGCACCAGGATCCTGGGATGGATTGATGATTTGCAAGCCAGCAGCCCGCCCTTGAAGTACTCTTTCCACAGAGTTAGCAGGTATATCCTGCACTTCTTCCATCTCTACTTGAGCAACAGACCCAGTGAGATCCTCTTTTTTCACCACACCATACCCCACTACTACCACCTCATCTAAACTTTTTAGATCTTCCCGCATACGGATTTCAAGACGGGTGCTATTAGTTACAGGCACTTCCTGTTTTTCATAGCCTATGAATGAAACTACCAAAACAGCTCCCTGCTCAGGTACTTCCAGTGTAAATTCACCATCGATATTTGTAACAGTACCTACTGTAGTTCCCTTAAGGATTACTGTAGCACCAGGAATTGTCACCCCATCTGTGGCGGAAGTTACAACCCCAGAAATTGTCATTTCTCGGATCGAAACTTCAACAGTATTGCCCAATGTAGAAGTTGAGCTTACACTGATTGTATTGTTAATCTGTTTGAATTTGACTTTGTTCTCTCTGGCTATTCTTAGCAAAAGATCTTCCAGTGTAAGGCTTTGTTTGTTCAAAGAAAACCGTTGTTCCAAAAAGGAATCTTTGTTGTCGTAAACAAACACAAAGGGAGTTTCTTTCTCCAGTTTGCTAAATAGTTGACTTAGCTTTTCATTAGTAAAGCCGACGCTGACTTTTACATCCTTCACGCTTTTTATATTCTGGGCATTTATCTCCGATGCAACAAGAACATTTATAAAGAAAATCTGTAAAATCAGCCCGCATATTGAGTAGGTCAATCCCATGAGTAGTAGTTTTAGTACTCGTTTTTTCATAATTTTGGTAGGTTTATTGTTAAATTATAAGGGCAATGAATCGTATTAGACCGTATTGATTGGCAGATCAGTACGGTTTTTTTATGTCATATTAATTTTGGGTTTTAGTTGAACATTAGTGTCAATTCTTTTTCTTTTAAGTCATACTTAAATCCTTTGTTATAAGCTATAGCGTCTAAAACATTTGTTAAGTACTCATTTTCAAAAGTCCCCATCAATCTCCAATCTTTTTGAGGCACCCCAACTATTTTCACCGTGACTCCATACCACCGGCTTATTTCTGTTACAAAATCTTCCAGATTATCACCGTCAAATATTAATTTCCCATTCTTCCAAGAAATGGCCTTGTCGAACATTGCAGAATTACTTTCCTTCGAAAATTCACGGAATACAGCAAGTTGTTTAGAATAGGAAACTCCGTTGGAAGGCTCAATTAGCAAACCTTCCCTGTTCGAATCTGCAGTGACATTGATCGAACCTTCCAAAAGTGAAATATTTATATCCTGCTGATTTGGAAAGGCGTTTACATTGAATTTGGTACCAAGTACACGTACACTCACATTATCTGCGATCACTATAAATGGCCGATCACTGTCATGTTGCACATCAAAAAATGCTTCTCCCTCCAACTTGACAAGACGAACAGAGTCAGAAAACTTCTCCGGATAGGATATTTTACTATCGGCATTAAGCCAGACTTTGGAACCATCGGGAAGTTGAGCTTGGGATTTCTGACCAATAGGGTTATGCTTTTCTATTGTCGCTACTTCTACTTCAAAGGTCTGAGGAGCTGATAACCTTTCTCTTATACTAAATATTGCAGTGACAGTTAGAAGCAACGAAATGGAAGCCGCAATGCTTATCCATCTTATTCTTCCGGATTTTTGTTTGACTGAAAGCAGTTCCGACGGTGAATCCGAAGAATCAAGGTATTGCTTCCATAACTTCTGCTTCTGAAACTCATGATTGATTAGCTTAGGGTCTGCAGTATCTTTCTCCCAATAGTCTTTCAGCTTATCAAATTGATATTGATTTAAAGGAGATTCTTTCACCCAGACAAAAACCTTCTTTTTCTCAGAAAGGCTAGCCTGTCCGCTTAGGTAGCGGGTAATGAGTTGATTTATGTCTAATTCTTCGTCCATGAAGGAAATGTGTCATGCTTGTAGAAGTAAAGACAGTAGAATCAATAAAATCCCGTAATGGATTTCTGGAATTTTTAAAAAATATTATTGGAAACAATTTATCTATTTGATAATCAATTCAATAAAATCAAAAATAGATTATAAAAATGTAGGCTTTTAAATAAAAATAGATAGGAACCTTTGTTTGGATATAGGGATATAATCCCTGTGTTCTTCATAGTATTCCTTCAAAGAAACCCGAAGGTCTTTAATTGCAAGCTTCAAATGAACTTCAACAGTTCGTTCAGAAATTTCTAAAATCTCAGCAACCTCTTTGTGGGACATATTCTCATCCTTAACCATCTTGAACACAAGTCTCCTCTTAGGAGGTAAGGCCTGAATGACTCGGTCAAGCAATTGCCCCAAATTAGTATTGATTAATGTTTTTTCAGGATCATTGCGCTCAGGAAGCAAGTAATCATTGATGTCATCAATTTGAATATTCCTAAGCTCTTCAGC
This sequence comes from Algoriphagus sp. 10J20-15, assembly GCF_055809615.1. Taxonomy (NCBI): domain Bacteria; kingdom Pseudomonadati; phylum Bacteroidota; class Cytophagia; order Cytophagales; family Cyclobacteriaceae; genus Algoriphagus; species Algoriphagus sp. 10J20-15. Next base: position 77,776 of record NZ_JBVVUG010000029.1, on the reverse strand, counting down.
TTTGGATCTTAGTTATGAAGAGATTTGTCTGGTCACTGAAAAAATAGCCAAAATTTCGGATTTCAAGTAGGGTTTCTTTTTTCTGAAGAAGCTTTAATAGCACCTCCGAAACCACGTCTTCAGCCAGATCATACCTAGGCAAAAAGAGCAAAGACAGATTTATTAGCCTAGTATGATAATGGTCAAAAAATTCCGAAAATGCTTTTTCGTCATTTTTCTCAACTATTCGAGAAAGTAGGTGTCTTAATTTTATTGGGTTCATTGAATACCAAATCTAATAATTTTATTGGTTTTCAAAGTTTCTTCAAATTAGCCAATAGTTAACTCATTAATACTTCTACCATCCAATCAAACAGCCTCACACCATCCTTATTCAGACTTCAAGCTGAATACAGGATTCACATAAGCAACTCTTAGTATCTGATATCCAACTGTAAAGGCTGCAATAACCAATGTACTGCCCCCTACCAAGACAAAGGTCCACACATCTAGCTTAATATTAAATTCAAAATCCTGGAGCCATTGATTCATAAACCACCAGCCAATCGGGGCGGCTATCAGAAAAGCAATCAAAATCAGTCTTACAAACTCTTGACCGAATAGCCAGATGATATGAACTTCTCCCCCTCCCATCACTTTCCATATGCCAACTTTTTTGGTCTTCTATGAAATCAAACCATATAGTCCAAGGTATCCCAATATTCTACAATCTCGAATTCCGTAAATTTAGCGGCATTATTGAGATTCCCGGATTAAACTTTTAGGATCTCCCCTATCACCTTTCTCCAATCCTCTTCCCTATCGGAAATAATTTCCAACTCAGTTTCCAATTTATAGCATCGGGATTTTAAGCTCCTCGGCCTATTTCGGATAATCCAAAATATTGTCCTTGTAATTCTTAAACCAAGCCTTACAATCCGCCTCCGTTTTCATCTAAATTTCCCCTGGCCACCTTCCTCTAACCCAAATGTGAGTTCATTATCCCATGTCTAGTAGGTATATAAAGCCACTCAAATACTAACGAAATAAAATATTTTGCGATTAAAACTAAAATCGCACAGTTTCCTGCTGTTGAATTGTCAAATTAAACCAGCAAGGTATCGTAAGACAAAATTTAAAGATATTTGAAATATGAATTTCATTATCTTTCAATAAAACAACTAATATCTAATTCTTTGATCTAAACTAATTTCTAGTATATTTTTTGAAAAAATTTAAATATTTCACTAACTTACTGAAAATTAATTAGTTACATTACTTAAAAATAGTTTTGCCTTATTCGGTGACCTAAAGAATAACACGACTCATAATACATTGTATTTCAATAGTTTACAAGCTAAGGTTCGAATCCTGCCACCCCGACAAAAACCCTTCCAAGGGAAACCAAAAGCCTGTAAATCAGTAGATTTACAGGCTTTTCTGTTTTTTAGACTTTAGTACTTTTGCCACTACCTAATTCTCTTTAGAAGTCTGGTTCTATGGATCATCAGGCATAGTTTTATAATTATAAGTGTTTAAAGTGAATCCTTAGCCCTAGAAAATCAGCTAGATATAGGATCTATTTTTCGAAACTCTCTCCTTCTTCAGGTGGTTGCCCATTGCCCTTTTATGGGAAATAGAAATCTTCTTCTTAGCGGAATTAACCAGTGTTATATCAGGTTGGTTAGAGGTAGCTCACATTTAACAGGCTAAAAACTAGTTAGAATACATATCCTGAAAGTATTAGGATGAGATTTCGGCGTTAAGTGTTACGATAGAGATAATTTCCTACCGCAGATCAGAAAGGCAATGCAGCGAATACTTTCCGATAAGATCAAATAGTATTCTAGCGTTTGCTCAGCGACAAATATTCTCAACTCGTAGAAATCTTTCATCAACCTGGAGAGCCAGTGGGACAGTAAAACCCCATACCCCACTTTTAGCAGCAGTTTGAAAGGAAAATCAATACGTACCACATCTTGGCCTTTGAATTGGAATGGGTGAAATGAACATTTAACCAACTAACCAATTTTATTATGGCAACTCAAGCAAAAGCAGCGAAGAAAAAGGAATCCAAATTCAAAAAACTCTTTATCGATGAAATCAAGGATATCTATTGGGCAGAAAAACACTTGGTAAAAGCCCTACCTAAAATGAGCAAAGGGGCTACCTCTTCCAAATTATCTGATGCTATAGACCAACACTTGGAAGAGACCAAAACTCATGTTAGCCGCCTGGAAGAAGTATTTGGAATTCTGGGATTGAAACCACAGGCAAAAAAGTGTGATGCTATGGCCGGCCTAGTCAAAGAAGCAGAATCTATTCTGGAGGATACCGATGCCGACACCATGGTGAGAGATGCCGGAATCATCATCGCCAGTCAAAAGGTGGAACACTATGAAATTGCTTCCTATGGATCACTGGTTGCCTTTGCAAAGAAGATGGGATTGAAAGAAGCCGCCTCCTTACTGAGCAAAACTCTTGATGAAGAGAAAGCAACTGACAAAGGACTGACCAAATTGGCTACTTCAGAAATCAATGAAGAAGCTGCAGCAGTTAACAAAAATATGAGGGCTTACCCCCTCATATTTTGATTTACTTTTTACCTAACCAACTATAATATGAAAGAAGTTTCTGAAAAAGAATTCGATCCCCAGCCCGAGTATTTGAAAAAAGGACATAAAGGATCCGGAATGCTGAAAGGCAAAGTAGCCATTATAACTGGAGGTGATAGCGGTATCGGTAAGGCAATAGCAGTTCTTTTTGCTATTGAGGGAGCACACGTTGCCATTTCTTATCATAGTTCGGATAAAGACGCCAAACAGACCCTCCGGGAAATAAAAGAGCACTCCAAGGAAAGTATGATGATCAAGGGTGACTTGACCGACAGCAAGCATTCGAAGCAAATCATAAAAAAAGTAATAAAGGAATATGGACGCCTGTATCTGGTAAACAATGCCGCCGTACAATTTCCGAAGGACGAGCTTACTGACATCAGCGATGAGCAGATTCAGAAAACTTTTGCAACCAATATTTTCGCTTATATGTATTTATGCAGGGAGGCGCTGCCGCATTTAAAAGAAAGGGGCGGCTATCATCAATACCACTTCCGTGACCGCATATAAGGGAAATGAACGATTGATTGATTGATTACTCTGCCACAAAGGGTGCTATTGTAAGTTTCACCGATTCGCTTTCCGCAAATCTTGCACACAAAAAAATACGCGTAAATGCCGTAGCTCCAGGGCCGATCTGGACTCCACTTATTCCTTCTACTTTTCCCCAGGAAGATGTGGATGGATTCGGCAAAGACGTCCCGCTCAATCGTCCTGGGCAGCCTTCAGAAGTTGCTCCCTGTTATTTGTTTTTGGCATCTGAGCAGTCCAGCTATATGACTGGGCAGGTTCTTCACCCAAACGGAGGCGAAATTATTAATACTTAAAAATAACAACCATAAACCCTAAAATTATGAAACCTGATTCAGACAAGAACCGAAGAATACCAAAGGATAAAGAGGATATTAAAGTGACTCCCTTTGGCACCAAAAAAGAAAAGAGAGAGGTACCTGACCAGGTGCCCAGGGAAGAATTCACCGAAGACCAACCTAATAGGGAGAAAAGCAAAAAGGGAAATTGAAAATTACATTCCCCTTCAGTATTTCTTATTCACCTATTTCCGCGCAGGTAGTCGGCGTCGAATCTGCTCAACTTTTCATCCCAATAATAAACCCAAATTTGGAAGTATAAATGCAAACAATCGCTTTACTAGGTGGTGGCCCTGCTGCACTATTCATGTATAAAAGAATAGTTCGAAGCTAACCTGTGTCATTACACAGTTCACATTTTTGAGAAACATGAAAAACTTGGCGCAGGCTTACCTTATATAGTAAATATGGTGCCTCTAAAGAGCATATCACGAATGTGTCATCCAATGAAATTCCGTCTATCAAAACCTCTGTAAAAGATTGGATATCTCAGGCTTCCAAAGCTTTGCTTCGGAAATTTGATATGGATGAAATTAGCCTGAATGAATATAAAGTTCTCCCGCGTCTTCTATTTGGGGAATATCTCGAAGCTCAGTTCAACTTACTTCAGAAAGAAGCTAAAAAAGCTGGAATTCAGACGGCTGTTCATTTAAATTCAGAAGTGGTTAACGTATTGGATAATGAAAATGCCGAAAAAGTAAATGTAATCCTGAAATCAGGAGAAAAGTTAACCTTCGATAAAATAATCATCTGTACCGGCCATTCCTTTCCGCGAAAGAAGGAAAAGAAAGTGAAAGGATGGTTTGATTCCCCCTATCCGCCAGAAAAATTAGCTCTTCAGGTTAATTATAAAGTAGCCATTCGTGGAGCCTCACTTACGGCAATTGATGCAGTGCGTACCCTTGGCTCGAGCTAATGGAAAGTTTAACCACGGCTCGAATGGAGTTTATACCTACCACCTGAGCAAAAAAAGTAAAGGATTCAAAATCAAACTGTTCTCATTGGGCGGCCTATTACCGGGTGTGAGAATCCATTTGGAAGACACACGTCCCGATCCTTCAGATCTTCTCTCAGAAGATGAAATCAAAATCATCAAAAATCAACATAAGGGTTTTATTCCTCTGGATTATGTCTATGATCAGAACTTCAGGAAGATTTTGCAGGAAAAGCAACCCGATCTGTATAAGGAGTCCAAGGGAATGGCCATGGAGGAATTTATGGAGTTTATGATGGACAAGCGAAAAAAAACTGATCCAATGAGGCTATTCAGGCAGGAATATGAGGAAGCGGAGCAGTCCATAGAAACTCAGGAATCCATCATTTGGAAAGAAACTTTGGCTGATTTAAGCTATGTGATCAATTATGCTATCAAGCATTTTTCAGCTGAGGATATGCTGCGGTATAAAAGATCTCTCCAACCCTTAATTTCGCTCATCATAGCTTTTGTACCTCAAAGTTCAGCCAGAGAAATATTGGCTCTACATAATGCAGGGGTCCTGGAATTGGTGGATGTCGATAAGAACAGCCTAGTAAAACCTTCGGAAAAAGGAGGATGTATATACAGCTATGGCGATAAAAAGAATCAAAAAAAGAAGGAGCATTTCAAAATGTTCATCGATGCCTCTCGGGACAGATGCCTTTTTACTTTAAAAAATTACCATTTAAGGGACTTATACATACCCATACGCTGAGTCCTGCCTATCTTAATTTTGCTGATCAGGAAAATGCCATACAAGAATTCGAAGAGGGAAATAAGGAAGTGCATAAAGATGTTTCTGGTGTTTACCTCCTGCATTTACCTGGGATTTCCATCAACGACTATTTCCAACCTTTAAATCAATATGGTGTGGCAAATAAAAGGATATATGTAATGGCCGTGCCTTATATATCCGGTCTTAATCCTGACTATTCTGGACTGGATTTCTGTGAAGTTGCTTCACAAAAAATTCTGGATAATCTAACTGACCCTTATCATAGAAATAGATAAGGTTAAAGATTAGAAAATTTGGGTAGGACAAAAGTCACAAAAAAAATCCCAGCAAATTGCCGGGATTTTATTTTGTGAATTCTTAATCACAATTAAGCCTGCTGGTCACGCAGCTGCTTAATTTTGTCGTGTGATTGACGTAAAGTTGCCTTTTGCTCCAGAATCAAAGACTTTAGATTTGCTGGCAAGTCCTCATCTTGTGCGGCATCTTTATACGCTTTCTGTGCGGCATCCTCACCGAATTCGCAGTTTTCCAAAATGCTTTTTCTGTTATGGCCTGTAAACACAGCCTTAACATCCATCCAGGCTCTATAAAGTTTGCCACTTGCAGTACTGCTTTCCTCTGTATCTTCCCTGAAGACGTTGAGTTCAGTGGATAAGGCCATTTTGCATTTGCGGCTTTCATCTCTGTCATCGATCGAAAGAGAGGTTTCAAATCCTGATCCTCAGGCTTCAGGTTTTCAATAGCTTTTTCATAGCCTTCAATACGATCGTTGTTGATCTGTCCCAGGTCAATTCAGAATTTGTCCGCAGCTTCATTGATAGTTTTCATAATTGGTTGCTTTGTGGTTTAAATAATTTGTGTCAATGACCAGTGTCATTGATTTATTATCATCCAAAGAGAGTTGCCATAGCGAAAGGAGCCCTTTAAATCGCTTTATGAGTCTATTACAGCCAGTTTTCCACAGTAGCTGTTAATTCAGAGGTTTGTGGCTATGAAAAATAATCCTCAGTGTGTAGAGTTTAATGCAAAAAAAGTATTCTGGAAATTCTATGGTATTGTATTGAATAACCAAATAATTCCACAATGCTTCCTTAAAAACAAAATGCATTTTATCGTCTAAATACAAACTATTTAACGTCACGAAAATCAAGTACTAATTACATACAGAAATCTTATAAAAAACATTGATAATCAATCACTTAAAATCATTACTTTTTACTAAATTAAACATTCAAATGTGAGACTAGCCACTATGAAAACCCTACCATCCCCTACCTACTTATTCATTAGTGAGTTTGATGTGAAACAACACTTAAAAAGTCTATATCCAATAGCTAGGGTTCAGGTTTACGGCGAAAGGCTTGATGAAAAACCACTTCATACCCTTTACATTAAATTTTTTGAGCGTTCGACTAACCTTCTCAACGACTATGAGAACTCAATAAGAACTATAGTTAAACAGTATTTCGCTAAGGCCCTTGCCTTTGAATCTGAATGGATCAACTGAAATAACCATTCATACCTACTTACTCTTCAATTTATTAATATTGAAAAATCACTGTACCCTATTGATTTTTATTCAGTTCAAGTAACCCTGACCAAGCTTGCCCCATACCTTCCTTGTAAGCGTTGCCTGGGTCCAATCAAAGAAAGTCCTTCAGCGAATCTTTTAGCAGTATTTTTACTGACAAAATCACAACTTATCAAGTCCATCCACGGTACTGATTATTCCTTTTTCCTGATTTTCAATGACCGAAATATCACCAGTACTCTCCAATACCACTAAATACACCTCATCTAAATTTGCATATCCCTTTAGCCTACACTCATTAAATACTTCCTCAGAAGTGAGTCGTTGAGTCTTCATTTCGTTTTCCAAAAACTCACCTTTGTAAAAAACTATCACAGGTTTACTTGTCACCAAAGTCCTGAAACCTTTGATATGAACAGACAGGAAAGTAAAGACAAACTGCATAAAAATAAACAGCGAAATAGCCAATACCCCATCTGTCAAAGTGATGTTTTTATTCAAGGCTATAGAGGCTAAACATGAGCCTAAAGCAATGGTGACCACAAAGTCAAAAGCATTCATTTTGGATAAAGTTCTCTTCCCTGAGATTCGGAGCAGAAATACCATCGCCAGATAACCCAATATTGTTAATAATCCAGTTCTTATTGTACTTTCCCAATTTTCAAAAATTAAAGTTTCCATATAAATATTTGTCTAATTTGTCTATACACTTCCACTAAGTAAGCAAAAGCAATGCGCGAGATATTAAAGTAAAGAATTGAGGCCACTTCGGGCTACGGGCACTTGTATTGAGCGTAATCGAAGTCTCGGTCTAATAACCTGATAAGAAAAGCCTCTGAGGAACTGGCTTAATTACGGCTAATCAAATAATTTTTAATTAAATGTAAAATTAAATTCCCCTTACACATGAAATCTATATTAGGCCTAAAAACAACGATTACACCCCTAATCAACTCATTGTAAGCCAAGTTAATACACCTATGTAAAAGAAAAAGTTTTCTTAAACAAACTAGCTTACTGCTAAAAGCACATCTAGGAAATGTTCAAAAAAATAAATAAATACTAATCTACTTATAAGGAAAGATCCATTGACAGCTAAAAAAATGAACCTATATTTCCATATTACCTTCAAATCAACCGCACATAAAATGAGTCAAGCCTTAATTTTATATATATCTTCTATGTCCTACAAAAAACCGTAAGAAGGGAATTACCCCCTCCCTTAAAATTTCGAGAATTTGATGAAGAAGGTTACGATTAAGTATTTTTACTATATACTGGCTTTATGCCTTTTGTTAAAGCATCCTGTGCTTTCACAATCTGTTCCTAGCTCATCAACTAAAAACCCTGAAATTGTCCACAACTACGTGATGGAAATTTGGAACAACTCCAAAGGACTGCCCCAAAATGCAGTATTCGCTATGGAAAAGGACAATTTTGGATATTTATGGACTGCAACAGAGGAAGGATTAGCCAGATTTGATGGAAAAATTCTCAAAGTATTTCGACCAGGACAACTATCCTGAAATGCTTGAGCAGACCTATTACAATTTTTTTAAAACCGAAAGTGGTATTTGGGCGGCCGGAGACCGGAGTATTGCTTTGCTTAATAAAAACATCAAAACAATAATTGATTGCTCCGAAATAACGGATAAAGCCTTGATCAGAGCAATAGCAGATAATGGAGAAGGTGGTTTACTTATAGGCAATCAAAAAGGTCAGATTTTTCCTGGGATCAGGAGACATTCTCTCTTCTGCCGTATTGGACTCCTGGAGTTCCGCTGGACATATTCGGATTCTACCCACTGAAAAACTCAATTATACTTGTGGGTACATCACGCGGCATATATGAACTGAACCTACAAACCAGAAAAGTGAAATTGGTTACCAGGCAGGATTTCTCTGCATTAAAAATTTTTGGCAATGGGGATCAACTTTATGTATATGCTCTTGATGAAGGGATTTTTCGCTTAAAAGAAGATTATATTCTTGAAAACATCTATTCTTTTAAGCAGGTCAACATCATCTCACCGTCCAGCCTTATTGCAGATTCGGACAACTCGATCTGGGCCGGTTCTCTGGAAAGCGGACTAATTAAAATGTCAGAAGGAAGAATTACCCAAATTATTTATCCAGAGCTCCAAACTTATACGGTAAGAAAAATCATCAGAGAAAAAGACAACCTATACCTGGGTACTGTGGGTAAAGGATTGGCAATTGTAAGACCTGCCAAAATCAAACATTTAAACCAGGATGTTTTACAAGAGAAAAACATCAAGCCAATTTATCAAGCTGCCGATAGTAGTATTTGGATTGGGACTAAATCCGATGGAGTTTACCAATTAAAGAATGGAGAAATAAATTCCTGGAAAGATGAAGACGGGCTATTACAAAACAGAGTTAATACCATCGGATCTGCCAATGGAAAAGTTTACGTGGGAAGTCTTGGAGGGGTATCAATTATTGACCAGCAAAATGGTCAAATAGTAGAATACCTCACAAAAGAAAATGGACTGCAAAGCAATTATGTCTATGCCATATTCCGGGATTCAAAAAATTGGCTTTGGATTCTGACCCGGGGCGGTGGTATTCATTACATTGATGAAAAGGACAGCTTTCACCAAGTAGAATTACCCGAAAAGTACGCCAATACCAGTTTTATTAGTATCCTGGAGTTGAATAATAAACAGGTAATCATAGGATCTGTTAATGAGGGTTTTCTTCGTTTTGAAAATGATCAATTGATCGAAAACCAAATCCTACCATTGCCAATGAGTGAAAATCTTATCTATAGTATGTATGAAGACAGAGATGGAGATTTGTGGTTTGCTACCCACGGTGGCATCGTGCTTTTACATCAAGGGGAATTTAAGATTCTAAAAAAAGAAAACGGCCTAAAATCCCGCGGTGTTTTCAGTATCATTTCAGATGGAAACTCTGGTATATGGACAACCAATAATTTTGGAGTCCAATACTTCCCCAATTCTGAGCTAGAAAAATTCAAACATACTTCCGATGAAGATTTTCATATTGTCAATAACTTTTACAATGAAAGTCATGGAATGCCTAATTCAGAAACAAATGGCTTAGCCTTCCCTCGGCATTAAAGGACTATTCGGGGGAAATCTGGATCCCAACAGTGGAAGGAATTGGTATCATTCGTGGGCCATCATTGGCAGAAAAAGAAGACTCAAAGAATTTCCTCTTTATGTGGGATAACCTTCACGTGGGTGGTCAAATAATTGGAATAGAAAATGAAATTACCATTCCTGAAGGAGTGCGGATCTTTCAGGTAACCTTTAGTCTGATTGACATTGAAAGTCCGGATAGGTATTCTTTTTTTTACCGTATTAATAAAAACTCGGAGGAATGGCAACCCATCAGTGACAGTAGGCAGCTTAATTTTACGGGGTTAAAGCCGGGCAACTACAACTTGGAAATAAAAGTGCTTCGCCATGGAAAAACTGAACTGATAAAGTCCTTACCTATTAGGGTAAAAGCAACTTGGTTTGAAAGTCTAGTTTTCAAGATCTTACTACTGATAGCGTTTGGAGTTCTAGTCAGTTTTATGGTAAAGTATTATTACAATGTCAGGATGAAAAGGAGTTTGGAATGCAAGGTGAATCAACGAACGGCTGAATTGAGCAATACTAACGACCAACTTAAAAAAGCATTGAGTGAGATAGAACGCAAGAACAACGTACTAATTGCTATCACCTGGCATCAATCCCATAAGGTAAGAGCGGCTTTAACCAAAGCAATGGGAATAGCACAGGTATTGAGTCAATATTCAAGTTATCCGGAAATAGGTCTCAGTAAAAATGAGTTGGAAATAGAACTCCAAAAATCGCTGGAGGAACTCGACCAAATCGTCAGAAAAACACACTCAATGTCCGAAAACATGAAAAACCATGAAAGCTAAACTACCCGTAATATACATTATCGACGATGACCAAATAATTATATTACTTCACAAAGCACAAGTCAAAACACAACTTCAAGGCATGGATGTACAGGCCTTCCATGATGCACAAGAAGCTTTAGAAACGCTCGCATCCTTAAATAGCAATGGGCAAAAGAACCTGATTTTTTTGGATATCAACATGCCTAGAATGAATGGCTGGCAATTTTTGGATCAACTACAGGAACGTGTTAATTGTGAAGATATCAAGGTGATTATTGTAACCTCATCGCTGAGTAAGTCGGACAAGGATAAGTCTACTCAATATCCCATGGTCATAGATTATTGGGAAAAACCTATGGGATCAGCTCAATTGACCGAGCTGAGGGAACGATTGGGCGAGTGGTTACCTAAAAATTAGTTTGACTGTTTTAAGCTATTTAATGCCACCGGGTTGTTTTTCAGTAAGTTAAATTAGTTTCATTGATTGCTTTCAAAGATAATGTCCTTCAACCCACTGCTGGTATATCCTGTAAAATCCCGAACCACCTAGGCCTCAAGACGAAAGTTGAAGAGTTTTTGAGCTAAGTACCTGCCACTGTATTTTTTGAATAAAAAAATTCAGAAGTGATGTTTTTACGTTGAATTCCTTTTGTAGTATTTCAGCAATGGATCGTTGGATTCCAATTGCGCTGCGTCACGCTGTCAAATATCCTGTGTTTCCTGCAAAATCCACGTAGAGTCAGTTTGCTGATTAAACTTTTCCAGATAAAAATATCATTTCCGTATTCCTATTCAACGCATGGAAAAGCTGATAGAGCTACTTCTAATCACGCAATGCCTTTTGACAATTGATTTAACATGTTTGAGTTTTCATTAGGAAAAATCTTAGCACTCACGCCTTTAGCATGAAAGAGACTTCTTAATGTTCTTTCATAAAACATGGTATTAGTTTCCCACAAATCCCCTTCTTCCTTATCGATCTCCAAGCATTCAATATTTTTAAGAAACTGTGAAGAAATCAGTTTAGTAATCCATTCAAAATCCGCCTCTCTAATCTTGCCTAGTTTGACTTTTTTACCTAAGTATTTTGCCCAAGTAGTTGTAAAAACCACCTCATCGGAAAATATATTCTCTACTGAATCCTGCTTTTTTCGATCGGAAGGGTTTCTCCACAATTCAACAACTGAGAAGCATTTGCCATGCTTAAAAATAAAGTGCTCAACAATTTCAGGCAAGGCCTGTTTCGGACAGATAGACATTCCGTCAGTTTTTGAAAAGTTGTCAAAACAAAGCTCAAGATTAAAACTTTGTCCTAAAGTAGGAATTAGCCAATCGTACCATTTACTCCCTTTTTTTGTATTAAACTCTGCGCAATCTATCCCTATTCTCAAAGTTTCAAACCCATAAGCTCTTCAGCTTCTCTATTTCATGATTTACTTCCCTTCTATTTCTTGCAGTGAACCAAATTATCTCATTATCTAAAAGCTCTTGAATAAAGCTATCTTCTTTAGGAATTGAATCAATTTTCATAGGGATTAAATTTTGCGATCAAGAATTTTTTAGTGTGGACTATAATGGTCTACTGACTGAATTACTTATTCAAAAAAATTACCAAATCAAAAAGCAACCACTTCCTAAGTCAGGAAATGGCTTTACATAAAGTTTTTACAATGCGTAAATTCAGCGACTAATTTTTCTCAATTTGTGGAGAATTTGCGTGCGCTTTCATCTGGCAAACCTATCAAGAACTTTCTTCGTGTTTAGCAAAAAAACCAGTAATTAGAAACCCAAGAATAAAAATCTGTGAGTGTCCCCATTACGATAGTCAGATTAGTATGCTTAGGGGATTTTCAAAGCCCTCCAACCTAGTTCCTTTGAATAAAATCGCTGAAAAGACTCATCCATCCAATAACCAAAACACCGCACAACACGCCGATTGCTGCTGCTTTTGCTCGAGGCCTTTTTTACTACAAAACCCAGTAGAAAAACAAACCTAAAATCCCACCACTAAAAATGGAAGAAAGAGCCCACCAAGCTTCTAAGGCACTAGTCACTCCATTAAAGGCTAAAGCAACCAAGAGACCCAGACCTCCCATTACGAAAGGAACTTAGCAAAAGCACGCGCATGGATTGCTTCTCGGTGGCATTTTTGTGAATGTATTTGCGATAATGAATCCCAAAGAAGTACCGTCGCTGAGCTATTAATACTCGTAGAAACAGTGCTCATTCCTGCTCGGAAAATCGGAAGCAATCAAAAACGCCTGTCACACCCGTCGGAAGCCCCGATACAATGAAGTAGCGAAATACCTTATCGGCATTCTCTAGCCAACTGCAATTCTGCAGGCAACAGATCCGGAAAAGCCTGATAATAGGAAAAAAGCGCTGTTCCAATAAAGAAAAACAATAAGGAAACTGGTACATAAAAGTAAGCTTCCCAACCAAGTGGATTTCACTGCTTCCTTCTCTGATTTGGCGCTGATATAGCGCTGAATGTAACTTTGATCTATCCCAAAATTCTGTAGGTTAATAAAGAGCCCATAGATCAAAATCATCCAGAAAGTAGATTCTACGAAGTCGATTTTAAAACTACCCAAACTGAATTTATTTGCTTCAGCTGCGATAGTAATCACTTCTCCAACTGCCCATTTGGCATAGAAAACAAGATCACTACAAGACACAGCAAAGCTCCTCCAATCAAGACTATCCCTTGAATAGCATCTGTCCAGATCACTGCTTCGATCCCACCTAGCATGGCATAAACCATCACGCTAATTCCTGTACAGACGATAATAATAGGAACGCTCCATCCGAATAAAGCATTCATCGGCAACGCCAGCAAGTACATGATTGCTCCCATTCTTGCCAGCTGAGTCAATAAGTAGCAAATGGAAGCATAGACTCTAGCCCAGGCAACCAAAACGAGTTTCCAGGTAATAATAAGCGGATTCGCTTTGGAGATTTCTATACAAGGAGACAAAATACTTTACCGCTATCCAAGCGGCAAAAGGTATGGAAAGGCTAAAGACAAATCCGTTCCAGTTGGATAAAAAAGCATTTCCAGGAAAGTGCCAAGAAACTTATACTGCTCACAAACGTGGCGAATATTGACATTCCAATCGCCCAGCTTGGAAGCCTTCCGCCTCCAGTGGTATATTCCAGAGCCGTCCGTTTGCGGAATGAAAAGGAGATTCCAAACCCAACAATTGCAGCCATGTAAACAAGAAAAACTAGTAAATCTATTAAAGGTAAATCCATCTGTTCTGGGGCTTTTGGGAAGAGAAAATTAAGTAACGCTAATTATAGGATTCAAACCAGTCAAACTTTCTTGAGTTCTAGCTGATTAGTAATCTCAATTAATCTTTTTCGGAGTTCTTCTACTTCTTCTTCTGAGAATGGATACAATGGTGAGGCAAATTGTGCTTGGCAAAGTCCTCTAAATGACATCGCAGTTTTCAGCCCTTTCATATAGCTAGACTTATAGCCCCCTAGTTGATAGATCTTAGTACTGATTTCCATCACCACAGCTTGGTATTCTTTTACTTTTCCAAAATCCCTTTTCACAGCAGCCTCATAGAGCCCCACATAGACTTCCGGAAATAGATTAGCTCCTCCACAAACCCCACCATGACTCCCCATCAATACCGTTTCGGCCATCATCTCTTCCGGTCCTACCATCAGCACAAAATCAGGCTGATCTCTAAAGGCATGGCATAGAGACTGAAAATACACACCATGTGCAGAGCTGTCCTTCAAGCCAATAATCCGCTCATGTGAGGAAAGTTTGACTACCGTATCCACCTCGATGATGAGTTCGGTATGAGAGGGCATGTTATAAAGAAACATTGGAATAGAGATTCCGTCCGCCAATTGCTTGAAATAGGAATACATTTCTGATTGATCAATAGTAATGTAAAAAGGCGGTGCAGCCACCACAGCATCTGCTCCAGCTTCTTCGGCGTAGTCTGCCAAAGCGATACTTTCCTCAATCGAAACATCCGTTATCCCAACCAATACAGGCACTCTTCCGGCTACCAGCTCACAGGTCTGCGTGATCAATTCTCTTCGAACTTGATAGCTAAGCCCTGAGAATTCTCCAGTAGTTCCTAGGATAAAAATACCATGAACTCCTCCAGCTATCAAGTGCTCTATCAATTTCTGAACACTTGCGGAATCTAGAGCCCCTTTCAGCATTCAGAGGTGTAATCATCGGAGGGATAATCCCTCTCAGTGGGGAATTTGTTTTAGTTAAAAGTGACATAGTTATTGTATAAAAAGGTGTTGAGATCTAAGACAAAAATCTGGTAAAAGCCTTCTCCATTGAGAGTTCCTTTCCTATTGTAAGCGATAGTATGGCCTTCGTTTGACCAGTTGATATTGCTGAGATGAGTGAATGGTTTTTCTGGCGCAGGCAAAACCAGAATCGTCTTTCCAGTTTCTACGGATGTGACATAAATGGCCTCATTTGCTCCATACGCTAGGTATTTTCCATCTGCACTTAGCGCGAACGAAGTATCTGGAGAAAAGTCATTTGCTGTAATGGCTTTGATCGCATACCCCCAACCGGAGAAACTGCATGAATCTGGATAATACCTGAATCTTCCTTTTGATAGAAATAGATGGCATTGCCATCCGGTGAACTTCTCAACCATTGTCGAGGTCCCTGGAACTCTCAGGGTTTTTATTTTCTGTTGTAAAAGTCAATCTACGTTGAAGTGACTCCTTTAGGAAGAGAAGCCAGCTTTGTCAAACTCCCCGCATTGACTGAATTAATTAAAATAGAATTATCGTCAGGGATATCCGTGATAAAAACCTCTGTTACTTTGTCACCAGAACTGGAAACCACGTCTCCCAAAAATGCCAAAGCGCGCTTTTGTCTTGTCCCATCAGACTTGAAATACCCCTCATTTCCTACCCAGCATTCTTCGTAGGCTTTGCTGATTTTATCCGAACCTGGGGCTGGATTGTTAGTCACTTCGGCGAGTAGAACGGCAAAACTAGTCCCATCAAAGTTCTCATCATTTTGCTCTGCATCAACTTCCACTTTCTCCCCTACCAGAAAAGCGCCCACAGTTCTGAGGTCTGAAACAGTTGGGTTTTCTTTGGAAGTTTGTTCTAGAATTTCATCATTATAAGTAAAGCTAACGAATTGACCATCTGTGCTGTATGAATAAGCATGTGAACCTCCACGCAACGCCCCGATGCTAAAGGGTAATTGCACATCCCGAGCTTCCATGGGCTTTGGTTGATTGTTATTTTCCAAATCAACTTGCATGGCAAATCTTCTGGTAAAGCCATAAGGAACCTCTTCCGAAGCATTCTTCAACCCATGAATAAATACAACTTCGTTTCGAGAAGGATGAAAGCTTACCGCTCCAGTTCCCGGTCCAAACACAGTTTGGTTATAAAGCTGGTAAATAGTTTGAATTTCCCTGGTTGCAATATTCACTACTCCGATCGAAGCGTTTTCTCCGATTTTTGAATCATCGTTTCTACCATCAAATGCCAACAAACGATCATCGGGTGAAAAAGCCTGCCGCTGATTCAGCATATGACCTGATAGATCTTTGGTTACTTGAATTTCCTGTGTTTCAGAAGGAGTTTGATTCATTGTTTCATTTTTGTCGTTGCATTTCACCAAAGTGAAAAGTAGTGGTATTAGTAGAATTCTGCCAAAGGCGGAAGGGTTAGAAATGTGTCTTTTCCGAAAAAGTCTCATCTACTGAGATGATAGAACTGCCCATCTTCAACACTGACTACTATTCCCCACTCTCCATCCACCTCATGAGCCAGCATTTCCCATTGATTGAAGCGGACTTTTTCGAATCCCTCTTGTAATTCTTCTACGTGGCAAATAGGGTTATCACATGTAGTCCCAGAGTTGTTGTATTTAACAATTTCAAAATCATGAGTGACTTGCTGAGCAAAATTTATTTTGAAAAAAGAGCTAGCTGTCAGGCAAAACACTAAGAAATATTTCACCAAGCTATTCACTTGAAAAAGTGGATTCATACCTTAATTTATTTTGGGTTTTACTTTACTAAAGATCATTTTAAATCCCATACGTTCTCTAGTCATTCTTACTCTTATATTCCATTATTTTAGCATAATTACAGGAAGATAATCTGAAATGTATATCAAAATCATATTATTGAGTAGATTTGAAATACTTCATATTTCAATTAAATCAGTCAGTTTGACAAGAGAAAAACCTTCTCTTTTTATACCCCACCAATGAAAGCCCATTTCCATAAAGTACCAATCGAACCAGCAAAATCCTTTATTATTCGCTTCGATCCCAAACCACTTACGGGCAACTTATGGCACTATCATCCGGAGCTGGAACTGCACTACATCATCAAAGGCGAAGGCACTCAATACATAGGAGACAATGTGAGCAATTTTTCCGATGGCCAAATGGTTTTTTTAGGTCAAAATCTCCCTCACGCATGGCGTTGTAAAGAAGAGTATTTTGATAAAGACTCCACCTTGCAAACTGCAACCTATGTCCTCCAATTCCACCCAACATGTTTTGGTCCGGAATTCCTAAATCTTCCTGAGGCAGATAGTATCCCTGTTTTATTTGAAAAAGCAAAACAAGGCTTGCTAATCACTGGAGATACTAAATTAAAAATCGCCGAACTGCTTCAAGAATTAGAGCAAGCAGTCAGTATAAAACGGCTAATTCTTCTTCTTGAAATAATTAAAACTCTCGCCGAAACGGAAGAGTATGATACTATTTCACCAGGATACGCGTACAGCCATTTGTCCAATTTGTCAGAAATGCACAGGCTGGAAAAGATTTACTCCTATGTCTTGGCTAATTATAGCAACGAAATCAATCTTTCAGACATCGCCGATCTAGCGAACCTCAGTCCATCTGCTTTTTGTCGCTATTTCAAAACGATGACTAATAAAACCTTTTTTGAATTTGTAATTGAAATAAGGATATCAAATGCCTGTAGAGCCTTGAAAGAAAACAAGCAGTCCACACAGATGATTTGCTACGAATGCGGATTCAACACACTTTCCAACTTTTATAGGCATTTCAATAAGGTAACTGGAATGACTCCTTTTGCTTATAAAAAACAATATCAATTGTAATTTTTCCTACTACTAATTAGGTGAAAGCGTGATTATCAAATACTGCTATTGAAACGTCTAATTTTATTTTTTATCTTGCAAAAGTGAGTTGCGTATAACTTGTTCATACTTTAATTCATAGCATTTTTTATTGCAATCTCATTTTTCACATTCTCCACATTATTTAAAATTTATGACAAACACTAAAAAAATCAACCAACAGTTATTGGCAATTCTTGCCATTCCGTTCTTGCTTCTTACTGCATGTGAAGTACAACCTGATGAAACTATTACACCAAATGAATCTGAGTTGCTTGCTGCTAATTCAAAAGACAAATTAATCACAAAAGGTTTACCTCCGCTTCCTTTTAATTTTGAAATAGATATGGGTAAAAACCTAAACTTCAATTCAGAATCTGGAAGGCTTTCACCTTTAACATTTGATACGGATCCTCAATATCGGGAAATGGTAAAAACAGCAATAAGTGCTGTAGAGCCTACAGCATGTGGTGATACTGACTTAAATATCTGGCTAGATGATGAACTTTCGGATTGGACCAATAATGCATTCGGAGATGCAGATTTTCTAGCCTTATTCGATCTACCTACTTATCACGCGCTCGTTTTTGAAAATAGTTCAGCGGGTCAATCTTTTGGCAAAAATGGTGAATACACTCAGTCTTTAACTAAAACGTTCAAGGATTTAAAGCGTTTCTGGAATATTGAATCTGCTGAGATCGTGTTAGCAGCTATGCATGGAAACATGTTAACTGACAGAGAAAAGGTGGTGAATACTTACCAAACAGCGTTTGGGTTACCAGAGGCAGCAGCTAAAAATTATGCTGACATAGTTGATTTGGTTCTCGATTTTTATCCTCAATATAGAAATGGAGACCATCCTATCTTCACTTTTAATGCCTTTGCACAGAGAAGTTTCCTCTTTCCACCTGTAGGGGTAATTCCTTCTAAAATAATCATGGGGGATGGAATATTGGAAGCTTACAGTGCTTTAGGTTTTGAAGATGTGGCTCCACAGGCTATTCTTGCTCATGAATTTGGGCATCACATTCAATTCCAGCTTGGATTATTTCCTGCAGTCCGTACTCCAGAAGGTACTCGACGAACAGAGTTAATGGCAGATGCTTATTCGGCTTACTATCTTTCTCATTCCCGAGGAGCAACTATGCAATGGAAAAGAGTTCAGAAATTCTTAGAAGTCTTCTTTAATATTGGAGATTGTGGATTTGCTAGCAATGGTCACCATGGTACACCTCTACAAAGAATGGCTGCTGCAGAATGGGGATATGAAGTTGCGAATTCGGCTAAAAAACAAGGTAAAATTCTAACTAGTGAAGAATTTACAATACTTTTTGAAGCCAAGCTACCAGAGTTTGTAGCTGTTCCTCTGACAGTTCAATAAGTAGTATCAATAAACTATACTTAAATCACCTTTACACACGTAAGGGTGATTTTGTGTTTTTAAATGAATTCTAATGCTTGAAATCAAACACCTTGACCATATCCTAATCACCATTCCAACCGGAACCAGTAAGGATGCACGAAAATTCTATTTGGAAATATTGCAACTTAATGAAATACACGGTAATCATCCTCATGGTGCTATTTGGATCAAATTGGGAAATATTGAACTTCACATTCGAGAAGAAGAAGGGCATCAAAGAAATTCAGCACGACATGCAGCTTTTGTCGTAAAGAATCTCAAAACAGCCAAAGACTTCCTGATCCAAAACAATTTTGAAATCAGCTACTCCTCGGCAATTAAGGGACGTGATCGTTGCTTTTTCAGAGACCCTTGGGGAAATAGATTGGAGTTAATAGAATTTATTTCCTGAGAATTCTTATTAGCAGGAACGGTAGATAATAATCCCAAAATCAGGAATTTAATAATCTGAATAAAAAGTAAGCTTTATCCAATATTGCCTAATTTTCAAAGGCAACCGATCAGGAATTAAGCCCATTTAAAATGATTCTTCTGCTATAATCGCTGATTTTTTCCTTTATTCGGGTTCTAAATAAACCCGAATCATACTTAATACTGGGAAATTCTAAGTTTTAAAATCATATATGAAAGAGATAGTAGAAGCTATTAATGCAGTTGTTTGGAGTAATGCGCTGATTTTTCTTTGCTTGGCAGCCGGAGTTTATTTCTCCTTTGCCACCAAATTTCTTCAGGTCACTTACCTAAAAGAAATGGTTCAGCTCTTATTTAAAGGAGAATCATCAAAAGAAGGGGTTTCCTCCTTTCAGGCATTTGCAATAGCCATATCAGGAAGAGTAGGAACAGGAAATATCGCTGGTGTAGCCACCGCCATAGCCATGGGTGGACCTGGGGCCATCTTTTGGATGTGGGTTATCGCATTTCTGGGAGCATCTTCGGCTTTTGTAGAATCCACTTTGGGTCAAATCTATAAGGAGGTAAATGATGGAGAGTACCGCGGTGGACCTGCTTATTATATAGAAAAAGGAATAGGTAAAAGATGGTATGCAATGCTCTTTGCTTTCGCAACTATTTTGGCTACGGCCATCTTTATGCCAGGTGTGCAAAGTAATAGTATTGCTCTGAGCATGGACAATGCTTTTGGTGTTCCTGTTGAATATACAGGGATTTTAGTGACTATTTTTATGGGCCTGATCATCCTTGGAGGAGTGAAAAGAATCAGTAAAGTAGCAGAAGTAGTAATTCCGTTTATGGCTGCTGCATACATCTTGATGGCTGTGGTGATCATCGCAATAAACATTACCGAAGTCCCTATGATTTTTGCATTGATCATTAAATCTGCTTTCAACTTGGAAGCCGCATTTAGTGGTGTATTTGGTATGGCTATCGCTTGGGGCGTAAAAAGAGGAATCTATTCGAATGAAGCTGGTCAGGGAACCGCTCCACATGCTGCATCCGCTGCAGAGGTAAGCCACCCAGTAAAGCAAGGATTGGTTCAATCCTTTTCAGTTTATGTAGATACCCTTTTTGTATGTACTGCCACTGCGTTGATGATACTTTTCACAGGTCAATACAATGTTGTTAATCCTGATGGTGGATTTATAGTAGAAAACCTTCCTGGAGTAGCTTTCGGCCCAGAATACACTCAATTTGCCGTAGCCTCCCAATTCCCTTCCCTGGGAGCTGGATTTGTGGCTATTTCCTTATTGTTTTTTGCTTTTACAACAATAATGGCATACTACTATATCGCAGAAACAAACCTGAGTTATTTAATTAGAAAGACAAATAATAAATGGGGCATTTGGGTACTCCGAATCGCAATTTTAGGAGCAACCTTTTATGGATCTATTAAAACTGCTGAAATGGCCTGGACCATGGGTGATATCGGAGTAGGCCTCATGGCATGGTTGAATATCATAGCAATCATTCTCCTCCGTAAGCCAGCTTTCAAAGCATTGAAAGATTATCAGCGCCAGAAGAAAGAAGGTAAAGATCCTGTATTTATTGCTAAAGATGCTGGGATCGATAATGCTGATTTCTGGAAGTAGTTTTTATCCGCAGTGTTCGCACGGATTATTACAACACAGATTAGTAAATACCTGATTTTAAATAGATAGGGTATTCAAAAGCCGACAAGCTAATTGTCGGCTTTTTTTGTGCTATTAATACAGAAATTGTTAATATGTGACAAATTAGCTTAAACAAATTATTGAATACCAAACTTTTAACTGATATGAATATCAACCCAAAAAATCAATCGAGGATTTTTGAAAGAGGAAAAGAAAGTTGGGAAAGTTCAGCTGAATTCAAAAAGAGAATCTATCAACTGAAACGACAGATTCTGGAAAAGTACGAGCTTGATTTGTCATCAGAGAAAAATTGGTACAAACGCTTCATCCATAAAACTCGTATGTGGCTGGAAATATGGAGAAAAATCAGGGAAATGAAATCAGGGAAAAATCTCCATTTTGCGAGTTAGACCTTATAAAATGAAGGATTTAGGCCTATGAAAACGCTAAGAACAATTCTTGCCTGTCTCTTCCTAATGAGTTTACTAGGGTGTGAGGAAAATTCAGCCCCTTCTAATATGACAGTAGACAGGTATGTGGAATTATTAAAAAAAGGAAAATACGATGCTTCCGAACTGCCGGAATTTTCTTCTCGGGATATTCCCGCACTTTTAGCCTATAGAAATGATACTCAGCTGATCAAAGACTTTCCTAGAAACATTATTTCTTCTCTTTGGCTACCAGACTGCAGCTTAGGCATGTATCTTTTGTGGACAATAGAATCTATTAGAGCAAGAGCAATAGACAGCGAATACTTGATTGGCACTTTTCCATCCCAAAATCCGATCGTACAGAAAAGGGACAATTCATCACTACTGCTTGAAAATAGTGAGATCCGAGAATTGATTGCTAGATCATACAATGACTGGTGGGAAAGCAACAAGAACAAGGACTTTAATAGGTTTAAAGAAACAGACCCTTTGAAGAACACTGAATATCGCTGGCATTAATTCAATTGCTTACTTGTCATTATCTTAACTATAACCATGAAGTCCAGCATTCTTATCCTATTTTTGATAGGGTTATTTATCACTACCTCCTCTGCGCAAGACGCGGATTATCTCAGCTTGAGATGGAAAGAAGTTGCTACAAAAATGCCGGAAAATTGGTATGGCTCTGCTCAAGCAAAAGCTGTGGCGGAAAATGTCATACTAGCTCAAAAGGAAATTGGTGGCTGGGAGAAAAACAAGGAATATCATCAACCCTTATCAGACTCAGAAAAAACTCTAATTAAGGAAAATAAGGAGAATATAGGAGCAACTTTCGATAATGGTGCAACGATCACAGAATTGAGGTTTCTCGCCAAAATATATGCCCATATAGAGGATTACCGATACAAAGAAGCTTTTGAAAAAGGCTTGAATTACATCTTCAGCTCTCAATACGAAAATGGCGGATGGCCACAATTTTTCCCTGTTCGGACAGGATCTGTCGACTATTCAGGACACATCACTTACAACGATGATGCTATGGTGAATACCCTGAAGTTTCTCCGAGAGATTTACTCAGAAGACCAAGCCTACTCAGCATTGAAACTAGATCAGAAAATAATTGGCAAAGCTCACAAATCATTTAATTCTGGGATTGATTGCATACTCAAAACTCAAATCGTCGTGGATGGTTCCCCTACTGTTTGGTGTGCACAACATGATGAAAAAACGCTAGCTCCGGCGAAAGCCCGTTCTTACGAACTTCCCTCCTTTAGTGGTTCTGAATCCGTCCGCATCGTACAACTGCTAATGGAACTCGAAAATCCTTCAGAGGAAGTCATCTCTGCAATTGATGGAGCTATCAACTGGTTTGAAAATCACAAAATAGAAGGCATCAAGCTGGAAACAGAAATTAATGCAGATGGCAAAAAAAATAGAATTGTAGTTTCTGATCCGAATGCAGAAGCGCTGTGGGCTCGATTCTATGATCTGCAAACTGAAAAGCCTTTTTTGGTGATTGAGACGGAATCAAGAAAAACTCCCTTGCTGAAATTGGATACGAACGTCGAAATGGCTACAGTTGGTACACCAATGCACCGGAAAAACTTTTGAAAGAATATCCAGATTGGAGAAATGCGGGAGTCAAACTAGCTAATAAGCCGAGGAAAAATTCGGGCTTATTAGCTTTTAGTGTACGGAATTAAGAAAAAGGCATTTGTTTGGAACACTAGTTTTCAAGTTCTATTAGCCCAAAGTTTAGGGTATTTTTCAGAGAACGGTAAGCATATCTTTTTAAACTTTAGAATAGTACTTTTTCTTCAGCCAAAAGGAAACCCGCACAAGCAATATCAACGCGGGAACTTCCACCAAGGGGCCAATCACACCCGTAAAGGCCTGCCCGGAATTCAGTCCAAATACTGCAATAGCCACAGCAATAGCCAATTCAAAATTATTGCCGGCAGCAGTAAATGCCACAGAAGCCGATTTGTCGTAATCAGCTCCTAAAGCTTTTGTCATAAAGAAGCCAATCAAAAACATCAAGCCAAAAAAGATTAACAATGGAACTGCTATTCTGACTACATCCATAGGAATCTGTACAATCAGTTTTCCTTTAAAGGAGAACATCACCAAAATTGTGAAAAGCAGAGCAATAAGCGTCTATCGGTGATATGGCTGGAATGAATTTGTTCTGATACCATTCTTCACCCTTAGCCTTCACTAAAAAATACCTGCTTAGAATACCCATCAAAAATGGAATACCCAGATAGATAGTCACACTTTCAGCGATAGTCCAGATAGAAATATCAATTATGGCTCCATCAAAGCCGAAATAAGGAGGAAGCACCGTTATAAACACCCATGCATAGAAACTGTATGCAAACACCTGAAAAACACTGTTTAGCGCAACCAAACCAGCTCCATATTCACTGCTTCCATCCGCCAGATCATTCCACACCAAGACCATTGCAATACACCTCGCAAGCCCAATCAAGATCAAGCCCACCATGTATTCGGGGTAGTCCTGTAGGAAAATTATAGCCAGCGCAAACATCAAAACCGGACCAATAATCCAGTTCAACACCAAGGATACTGACAGAATTTTCACATTCTTAAATACCTTCGGCAATTGGGAGTAATCCACCTTCGCGAGCGGAGGGTACATCATGAGAATCAAACCTATGGCTATAGGAATATTCGTTGTTCCTACGCTAAAAGAATTAATTACAATAGAGCTGGAGGGAAAGAAATAACCTATCCCCACTCCTATAGCCATGGCGAGAAAAATCCAAAGTGTAAGGTACTGATCGAGGAAACTTAGCTGTTTCTGGCCCATTTTAAATAGAAATTGCTATTTGAGAAAACACATAGAACATCTCAGAAGCAATCTGCATGGAGCGTTCGTCATATTTTTCGGCTTCCTGAGGCGTATCATCGAATGCTTTTGGATCTTCATATCGTACAGGAATACGACTATCAGTTCCGAGGGATAAAAGGACAGTTTTCATCTGCATGTGAGCAGGTCATTACCGCTGCAAATCGGGCGGCTCGATTGATAGGGTCATCAAAAACCTTCGAAAAAGCCACAATAGGCTCCAAATCATCGGAATGAAATACAAAATAGGTTGGATTGTCATCTCCTTTCTTAGAAACTCTAAATCCACTTCGTTTAATAGATTCAACAGCTCTATCATTGAAAGCAGTCACCTCTACCCCACCGGAATAACAGGCCGCAGGAATCCCAAAATAGTCTGCAGCAGTCTGCGCCCAAATCTGAGAAAACTGACTTCTTCTGGAATTATGAGTGCAAATAAAATTGAGTACAAGTTCTTCGCTTGAGTTGACTTTAGACTGAATGTAATCAATCAAAACCTGAAGAACTTCAAGTCTTTCAGCTGAAATAGAAAGATTTCTGGCTTTTTCCACACTGAGTTTAAGTGCAGGCAAAAGAGTGTTTTGTGCCGTATGCATAATTTCGATTTTTATTCTTTGTTAGCAGCAGCCGGATCCCGGAGTACAAGATCCCTCCGTAGTTTGCAAAGTAGAAAGTCTTACTTTTGGCTTTTGCACCGGGATACCACATTTATCCTTCGCCAAACAATCCGTTTGCTTACTGGTCAGTTGGAAATTTACACCGTCGAAATCCAATCCAAATTTCCCGATGGTATCCGCTTGGTATTCCACTTCTACTTCCAAATCCTCCAATTCTAGCACTTTCTCAGAAAGCTCAATAATACTCAACAACTTCTCTGGATGAAGTCTGTGATTGTAGTCATCCGCATTCCAAAGCTGGAAATTTGCGACATGCTCATTTCTCACTGTACCCCCACAATCAATAAAATTTTTAGTGATTTTACCCACTTCAGTGACATGAAAGTGAGTAGGAACCAACTCTCCGGTTGGCAATTGAAAAGCAATGGTTTTTAAGTTGGCCAAAGCTGATTTTACCTCAGATAATTTCATAACTCAATTATTTAGTGTGATAATTCGATAATTTATTTTCTAGCAACAATTGCCCGATGTGCTGATATCCTGGTCAAAAAACTCATTCAAGAGCTTTTTCATCCTATTCCAGTTTTCTCGGTCGATACAATAGCAGACGCTTGTTCCTTCTATATTTCCTTTGATCAAACCCAGCTGCTTCAATTCCTTCAAATGCTGGGAAATCGTAGGTTGCGCCAATCCTATCTCAATTACTAAATCCCCGCATACGCAGTTGTCCATTTTGAAGAGATGCTGTAGAATAGCTACTCGTGCTGGATGAGCGAATGCCTTAGCAAAAACAGCGATTTCGTTTTGTTGCTCGGAAAATATTTCTGTTTTAGTGAGTCCCATGACTATTATTGTTTCATTGCAATATTACGATTAATAAGTTTAAAAGTAAACTGTAATAGTGAAAAACCTTCAGGGTTGAAGAAGGAACTTAAATGATTTGAAATTTCTTTATATATATCCGCTTTTGTGCCAGTATGGAGTCAAAAGCAAAAAAGGATATCTTAAACTTAAGAATTGAGGCCGCCTCGGTCATTGGGCTTCCAACCAGATAAGCAAAGAATCTAAGGTGACTGGCAACTATGCGGTTAATCATGAATTTCTTTTATCAATGTTTAAATAAAGAAGCCTGTCCTAGATTTCTTATCCTATTTACCGTTAGGAAAGCGGATATACGGAATAAATACATTTGGCCTTTATTCACATCGTACTAAAACCATTAGATGCACTAGTATTTTAGCTACTTTGGTCCCCGAATTAGGAAACAAAATTATTGCTATTCGCATCATTGCGGATAATTTTTAAAATAAATGAGCTATGTCAATCACTAAAGAAACCGAACTAATCGGAATGAAAAAAATCTCTGAAGTAGTGGGAACTACACTCAGACTTATGACAGAATTCGCCAAAATCGGCATGTCTACCAAGGAACTGGACGAATACGGTGGGGAAATCTTGAAAAGCTACGGTGCCAAATCTGCGCCGTATGAAACCTATAAATTCCCTGGTTACACCTGTATCAGCGTAAATCAAGTTGCTGCTCACGGCATTCCTTCAGAGAAAATCAATATTAAAAGATGGAGACCTGATCAATATTGACGTCTCTGCCGAACTCAATGGTTTTTGGTCGGATAACGGCGGTTCTTTTGTCCTTGGGGAAGATATTTATAATCATCAGCCTCTAGTGGATGCTTCTAAAAACATTCTTCACAAAGCAATAAATGCCATTAAGGGTGGAGTGAAAATCGCTGATATCGGGCATTTGATAGAAACTGAAGCAAGAAAATCAGGCTTCAAAGTGATTAAGAACTTAGCTGGTCACGGCGTAGGGAGAAGTTTACATGAGGAGCCTTCCGATATTTTGAACTATAGAGTCAAAAGCAACAGGGAGCGGTTTAAGAAAAACACTACTGTCGCAATTGAAACTTTCATTTCAACCAATTCTACCTATGCCGTAGAGCAGAATGACGGCTGGACGCTCGTAGGGAATAAAGGAGGATTTGTCACCCAACACGAACAGACTATTTTAATCACTGATGAGGCTCCAGTTATTTTGACTGAGGCAAATGGACTTTGGGATTAATGTCTTTAAACTCTCAATTAGGAGAGTTTAAAAACTTCTATTTTTTGAATACTTCCTCTGCGTAACCCCATAAAATGCCAAGGAAGCATATCCCTTATTTCTGATTTCTAATCCTACCTCAATACAGTCTAATTTATCTGAATGAAATCCTTATTTTAGTCTAAGAGAAACCTCAAATACCTGATGTAAGCAACTACAAAAAAGAAAGTTGGGAATTGCATTTATACTGGTCGTTGTGCTTTAGCTCGAATATCCAATTATATTTTTAACATGACTTAAAATGGCAAACGCAAAAGAAAAGGTAGTTTGGATAACAGGTGCTTCGTCCGGGATAGGTAAAGCTATGGCCTTTGAATGGGCAAGCTTAGGATACAAAGTGGTGCTTTCAGCCAGACGCAAAGAACTTTTAGAAGAGATTGCTCTTGAAATTAAGAATTCTGGTGGCGAAGCATTGGTTGTTCCTGTTGATATTTTGGAAGAGAAATCCATAGAAAATGCCGTTCAAAGCATTATTGACACCTGGGGACGCTTAGATGTTGCTGTTGCCAATGCTGGGTTTGGCGTTTTTGGAGGCATAGATAAGTTGACTGCCAAAGATTGGAATAGGTAATTGAACGGAAATGTCACAGGTTTAGCCCTGACTGTAAAATACGCGCTGCCACATTTGAAGCAAAACCAAGGTCGCATTGGATTGGTAGGTAGTGTTGGAGCCTATCTTCCTAATCCTAATGTCGGGGCTTATGGCGCATCAAAAGCAGCAGTTCACTCCATTGGTCTGACCCTGCAGGTAGAATTAAAGGGTACCGGTGTGAGTTGTACAACCATTCATCCAGGCTTTGTGGAATCGGAAATTGCGAAAATTGATAATGATGGAGTTTGGCATCCTGAACGAAACGACCCGCGTCCTTCAAATTTAATGTGGCCTACAGATAAAGCCGCGAAAGTTATGGTAAAGGCTATTATTAAGCGGAAGAGAAATTATATTTTCACAGCCCACGGAAGGATTTTGGTATGGCTGCAAGGTTGGTTTCCCGGCTTGGTGAGAACAATTGTTTCAAAAGGTCCAAAACCAGAATAAAAAGGTTAGCGAATTTACAGGTGTTACCCAATTTTACTGACGCATACCTCCCAGCCTTTGACGTTTTTAGACCTCACCTATTTTGTGCCTAATCAGTAGATTTGAATAGGTAAAAATCAAAGAAACTACAAATTCAAAATAACTATGGCACTGATTAATCCATACATCAACTTTAACGGGAATGCAGAGGAAGCATTCAATTTTTACAAATCTGTCTTTGGCGGAGAATTCGCAAATATCACACGCTTCAAAGACATGGATATCCCTGAAAATCCAATAGCAGAGCATGAAAAAGAAAAGATCATGCACATTGCCTTACCCATCGGTCCAAATATCCTGATGGGCAACGACGTCCCTGAAAGAATGGGTAAGGTAAATGAAAATGAACACAGGTCTAAAATATCAATTGCCGCAGAAAGCAAGGAAGAAGCTGAACGCATTTTTAATGGACTTACTGTTGGAGGCACTATCGAAGTCCCTATGGATGAAAGTCCTTGGGACTCTTATTTTGGGATGTTCCGTGACAAATACGGGATTGAATGGATGGTGGATTTTGACCCAAGACACAAAGGAAAAGTCTAAGTTGTAATCACCTAAATCAGTACCAATAGTATGCTCCCAATAAGCCTAGTCTTGTTGGGAGTGTTAATTTTTAATCCTTTCTTCGAGTTAAGATAATTTGCTAAATGCATAACCAAAGCTCTATCCTAGAATAAAGAATCACTCAATATTCCTGAGAATTAAAATCTTATCAACCAAACGCTACCTAGACATAATTCTTAATTTAGAATACAAATCAGAAGCCACAGCGAATTGGGGCAAAAGAAACTTTACCAATCGAGATCGCCATGTACGGTTTTACGAAGCCATACATAGCAAAAGTGAAGGCGAGTTTCGGGCAAAACTTGAATATTTCGAGCATGAAAACCATGGCTCAGTACCTCCTATCGCATTTCACAATGGCATTTCTGCAATTTTTGAAGGGTATGGCATTACCTACCGGGATGTAGAAAGCATAGAACAATTGAAGGAACATTTCCAAATTATTTCCAATCGACTATACTATGATTTTAGCCCGCCTGAGTATCTGGTCAATCAACTAGGCTACCAAATGGCACAAAATGATAAGGCTAAGGCAATGGATTTCTTTATTCTGAATACAGAAAACTATCCTAATTCATTTAATGCCTTTGACAGCTTAGGAGAGTTTTATGAAGTCACTGGAAAGAAAAAGCAATCGAAAACTATACAAAATCTCTGGAACTCAATCCTGATAATGAACACGCCAGAATGAAGATCGAAACCTTAATCTAGAATATAGCTTTAGGTAAAAGTTCTATATCCATAGCTTGATCAAGTCCTAAAAAGAACCTTTTAGCCAAACATCAGTTAGAGAAATCAACTGAGTTTAACAAGATAATACAGCTATATGGAAATAGGAATTGATAGTTTCGCAGCCTCCCCCGACAATCAGTTGGATGGTTCTAAATCACTAAGAGAACTTTTGGAGAGAATAGAATTAGCAGACCAAGCAGGTTTGAGTTATTTCGGCATTGGAGAGCATCATCGCAAGGACTTTTTGGACTCCGCTCCCTCTATGATTTTGGCCGCAGCGGCTGCCAGAACCAAAAACATCCGACTTGGAAGTGCCGTCACCGTACTGAGTGCTTCCGATCCCGTTCGTGTATTTCAAAACTATGCTACGCTGGATTTGCTTTCCGAGGGTCGTGCAGAAATAGTAGCCGGGAGAGGATCATTTACCGATGCATTTCCCCTATTTGGTTTAAATCTTCAGGACTATAATGAGCTATTCGAAGAGAAACTGAATCTACTTTTAAAAATCAGAGACAATGAGGTGGTCACCTGGTCTGGGAAATTTAGACCGGCACTTCGGAACCAAGCCATCTATCCTCGTCCTAAACAAGAGAAGTTGCCTATTTGGGTTGGAGTTGGTGGTACTCCCTCCTCTTTTGAAAGAGCTGGCAAGCTAGGTTTACCCTTGATGGTGGCGATCATTGGCGGAGAGACGCATCGTTTTGCGCCTTTGGTGGACTTATACCGAAGAGCAGGAGAAAGATCAGGATTTGCCCAAAGTGACCTGAAAGTAGGATTGCATTCTATAGGATTTGTTGGCAAAACCAGACAGGAAGCCATCGCTGACTTCTACCCTGAGCCATAAAGAAATGTTTGATAAAATTGGTAGGGAAAGAGGATTTGGTCCGGTGACAAAAGCTGGATTTGACGCTCAAAACACCGAAACTGGAGCCTTATTGGTAGGAGAACCCAAAGAGATCGTGGATAAAATCTTGAGACACAGTGAATCCTTAGGCGGACTGGAAAGATTAACCTTCCAAATGGATGCCGTTAAAGACCATCAAAAATTGATGAAAGCGATCGAGCTTATTGGCTCCGAGATTGTCCCTTTTGTAAAAGATAAAAATTGAGTTTATCACACCTTCATTAAAGTGTAATTAGTAAGTTAGTATTGGAGATCTCCCGAGGTTTGTGGGCAATTAGGATTAAGTCGCAATTAAAGGGAGGGAATTCGGTAATTATGGGTATTATCATTTATTAAGACTTAAACACATACATGATTTTCTTGAAAAGGATAGGAATTGCTATGCTCTTTCGACATCTCCATCCAAACCATTACTTTTTACACAATAGGTGAAAGATTTCCTTAATCAAGGAGATTGGGAATAACTATGAAAGTTATGTTTTACAATATGATGAAAATGAATTTAAAGATATTGGTATTATTTCTGATCTCAATCCCACCAAAGAACAAGTCACTGAATATTTTAGCGAGTTTAAACCCTATAATTTAAAGATTTGTACCTCAACTTCTGATTGTTCTGACTTGCAAGAAACTAATTATTTTTATCT
Organism: Algoriphagus sp. 10J20-15; assembly: GCF_055809615.1. NCBI lineage: Bacteria > Pseudomonadati > Bacteroidota > Cytophagia > Cytophagales > Cyclobacteriaceae > Algoriphagus > Algoriphagus sp. 10J20-15. The sequence continues at coordinate 46,591 of NZ_JBVVUG010000029.1, read as the reverse complement.
CTATTGGTTTGACTTCGAAACTAAAAATCCGTTCACGGTAAATTTAATAAATGAAGGCGAATTGGCTAAGGAATTTGGAGCAAGTTGGGATTCTAAATATATCTGGATTATTTATAAATGGATTTTAATAGATAAAACTAATACTGGAATTTCTTAAGAAAGTAAATGGTAAAATGGTGTATAGCGCATTTGTACCCTGCGATGCAAACTCACCATACACAACCGTTTTAGCAGATTAAAAAAATAAATTTATGGCAAAATTGATAATCGAAAGAACCTCAGAATGGAACAATGGGCTAAGAGATATTGGAATCTATTTAGATGGAGAAAAAATTGATGTAATTGGAAACGGTGAGATTAAGGATTTTGAAATTAAATCGGGAGAGCATACCCTAAAATCAAAAATTGATTGGTGTGGAAGCGAAACTTTCACAATCAACTTATCTGATAATGAAATCAAAAAGATTGAATTATCAGGGTTTAAACTAGGAAAGTTTATGCTTCCAATAGCAGCCATGATTAGTATTATATTTTTCGCTTTTAAAGAAAAATTAATTCTTCACCCAATCTTATTGATGTTGTTAATTCTGCCATTTGTATTCTATGTGACATATCATTTTACATTCGGCAGGAATAAGTATTTAAGACTAAAAGAAAAATAAAACATCCTTCAACAAAACCTAATCCAAATACCCTGGAGAACACTTCATGAAGCATACAGCTGCCCAAAACATTAGAGCTAAATCAATTAAAAATCATAGTATCTATGCCCAATTCACGAAGGAAGTTTTTTTTGAATTTGGGAGTAACTGGATTAGGCATCATTAATTCACCAAGTATTCTTTCAGCAAAAAATCACAGCAAAAATTACGGTATGAATAAAAGTGGAAAGGGGGTAACAATTCTGTTCCAGGGGGACTCAATTACTGATGGAAACCGCTCGCGAAACCAAGACTGGAATCATGTCATGGGGCATGGATACCCCTACATTATTTCAAGTCGTCTTTGGTTCGACTATGTGGATAAAGGCTTAATGTTTTATAACAGAGGCATTAGCGGAAATACCATTCAGGATTTAAATGCTCGCTGGCAAGAAGACACCCTTGACCTGGCTCCGATGTGCTAAGTATTTTTGATTGGTGTGAATGATATATCCCGAATAATAGAAAATGAATATTCTGTTAAAACTTGGGAGGAGACCTATATTCAGGTTTTAGATAAAACAAAAAAAGCCTTACCAAACACTCAACTAATTCTTTGTGAACCATTTGTTCTCCCCGCTGATGATATGATCAGAATTGAATGGACCCCAGGAAAAGACAGAAGCCTATCAAGGCGTAATTTCCGAAATGCAAAAAACAGTAAAGAAATTAGCTGAAACCTACGATGCCATTTTTATAGCATTGCAAAAGCCCTTTTAAGATGCCTGCGAAAAAGCTCCTGCTAACTATTGGATTTGGGATGGCATTCACCCCATGCCCGCAGGTCATGAATTAATTGCCCGTCAATGGATAAAGGAATTGAGTGAAAGATTGGAGATCTAAGAGTGTATCTCTTAACCTTCCTATTTTCACTCTCATTACTTGTTGAAATACAGACTCAGAGGCATGAATCGTAGGTTGACAAAACACAGATATGGTGTATATTTACACCAAACTAGTTAATCATGGGAAGACAGAGCATTTCATTAACCGATCCAAATGACAATTGGCTACAAGAAAAAGTAGCTGCTAAGGAATATGCTAGCAAAAGTGAGTTGGTAAATGACCTGATTCGACAAGAACGAAAACGGCAGGAAAGTATAGCCTTGCTTCGACTAGAATTGATAAAAGGTGAAGAAAGTGGCTACTCCAAGAAAACTAAGGATGAGATTTTAGCTTTAGCAAAAAACGGCCTAAAATGACTTACCTGCTCAGTCAAGAAGCAGAAGATGACATTGTTCGAATATACAGATTCGGTTTTATGAACTTTGGGGAAGCGCAGGCTGACAAATATTTCGAGGCACTTTTCAACTGTTTTGAACGAATTGGTAAAAATCCATATCAATTCCCGCAAGCATCACATATTCGAAAATCTTATCATTATTGTGTTTGTGGATCAGATACAATCTATTTCAAACTATCTACTGATGAAATACCGGAAATAATCCGAATAATAGGAAGGCAAGAATTCTAGAATAACCATAACAAACTCAACCTTCATCCTACATCTGGAAAAGCCAGGCAACACAAATTGTTTTTTTAAGTATGAAACTACCCCCTCCTCTCCTGTAGCTGCTCTTAACGAAATCCTTTATTTAGACTGAACACAAAAAAAAGGCTGGTTGCTTTTGAAAACCTGATAGAAATCAGAAAAGTAAATAAATCCAACTATTTAAAAGGACTGGCCTATCTGCCTTTTAGCAAGAGCCATTTTTACTTTAGAGACTAGCGAAAGTAAAATTAGCCCCTCTGGATTTGCAATCTCCAGCCTACAAACCAGCGAAAACATGAAATCTTTCGATCGTAACCGAGAATTCACATGTTAATTTTCGGTTACGATCGAGAATTTACATATTTTTAACTCATGATAACTCGTCAAATAGAATCTGAGCTGCGAAAAAGGATTCATCAAGGAAAGCTTTTGGTAATCATCGGGCCTAGACAGGTAGGGAAAACTACGCTCATGAAGCAGGTCTTGGATTTTCCTAATGAGAAAGTTTTATGGCTGAATTGTGATAACCCAGATGATCGCCAGAGCCTTTTTGAAGTTACAACTTCAGCCCTAAAGTCCCTTATCGGAGGTTATAAATTGGTAGTAATTGACGAAGCTCAACGTGTACCAAATATTGGTCTTACGTTGAAAATATTGGCAGACGAATTTCCCGAAGTTCAAGTCATAGCTTCAGGTTCATCAGCATTAGACTTAGCCAACTCAATTAAAGAGCCTTTGACAGGTCGCAAACGAGAGTTTCAACTTTACCCAATTTCTATAGAAGAACTTTGCTTGCATACTTCTCCTAGGGAAGAGAAACGGCTATTGGAGCGGCGGATGATCTTTGGCTTTTATCCTGAAGTAATCAACCAACCAAGCGAAGCACAAGAAGCACTTCAGGAAATTACCAGCAGCTATCTCTACAAAGATATTTTGAGTTTGGCAGATGTTCGTATGCCTACAGTTTTACAGAAGTTATTACTGGCTTTGGCACTTCAGGTCGGTTCAGAGGTTACATTCAATGACCTGGGAAATACAATTGGGATAGATAAGGAAACAGCAGAAAAGTATCTAGACTTGCTAGAAAAGGCATTTGTGATTTTTCGTCTGAACTCGTTTAGCAGGAATATGCGGCGAGAGCTCAAAAAAAGCAGAAAGATCTACTTTTGGGACAATGGCGTGCGAAATGCCATTATCAATAATTTCAACTCCTTGGATTTACGAAATGACAAAGGAGCGCTTTGGGAGAATTTCATAATCAGTGAGCGAATGAAATACCTGAGCTACAATCGCATTCATTCTAACGTTTATTTTTGGAGGACAACGACAGGAAAAGAACTGGACTGGCTGGAAGAGCGTGAAGGCAAGTTATTTGCTTTTGAGGCGAAATGGAATCCAGAGCGAAAGGCCAAATTGCCTCTGGGTTTTGAAGAGGCATATCCAGAAACTGAGTTTCGAGTTGTTAATCGAGAAAATTATTTGGATGTGCTGACTCAATAAAGGGAATTCTGGAAAGCTGAAAATTTCATTTTATTTATTGCAATTAAATCTAGGTAAACATGACGAAATTCTTAATTTAGAATCAACTTTTCCATACGTCTATAAATTAACTAATCACTTAAAATGAAGAGACAATTAACTTTTATTGGGGCCATATTTTTCCTAATCTCATGCTCATCCACTCAGCCACTCTCCAAGAACGTAAAGCAACAGCTAAAGGATAATGATACATTTGTTGTGAATGAAATTTCGACCGACAAATCCTATGGACTTTCTCCTAAAAATCCTGTAGAAGTGGGAGGAGCTAAAGACTCTGAAGGCCCTTTAAACGAGAGACGTTACTTAAATGCATTGACAGGCCCAAATGGAGAAAAAATCTACTATTATCGACAAGGAAGTTGCTGCCCTGTTAAAAGTGAAAACGGCCTAATGGGAACCGCGATGTTGGACAATTATAGAGTCACTTGGGCGAATTCAAAAGATACAGTGTCCATCTACATAAACATGTATGATTCAGGTTTATTAAAAGCTCCATTTGGATTCGGCATTAAAAAATAATACTTAAATATCCAACTTTTGGAGAAGCAGGATAACCAAAGTTGCGCTCTCCACGAAATCCTCCGTTCTCTCTGCGGTTAATCAAAAAAAAATGCCCCCATCAAGTTCATCACTTTCTGGGGGCATTTCAATTATAATTAGAGAAACTACTTAATGATGCTCATGTTTACTTGGATCATAATTAGCTTCTAGCTCTGCCAAGCCTTTTTTACCGTAAGCAATTTTGGTAATCACCACATACAGGACTGGCACAAAGAAGATTGCCAAGAAGGTAGCCGCAAGCATCCCTCCAATCACGGTAAAACCAATTGTCTGTCTTGCTACAGCACCAGCTCCATTCGAAATAGCCAATGGAACCACACCGAGGATGAAGGCAAGAGAAGTCATGATAATCGGTCGAAGTCTCAATTTTACCGCTTCCAAGGTTGCCTGGAGTAGTGGCATTCCTACGTCAACACGTTCCTTGGCAAACTCTACAATCAAGATGGCGTTTTTCGCCGCCAAACCAATCAGGGTAATCAAACCAATCTGTGCATAAATATTATTATCCAACTTCGGTAGGAAATGCAGGGCGATGATCGCACCAAAAGCACCTAGAGGCAAAGCCAATAGAACTGAGAATGGGACTGACCAGCTTTCATACAAGGCTGCCAATAGCAAGGAAACCAAAACAATCGCCAAGGCAAAAATCAGAATAGTACTACTTCCAGAGGAAAGTTCCTCTCTACTCAAGCCGGAAAAGTCATAGCCATATCCCGCCGGTAAGGTTTGAGCTGCAACTTCCTCCAAGGCTGCCAAGGCTTGACCCGAACTATAGCCAGGAGCGGCATTACCATTTACTTCCGCAGATCGAAACAAGTTATAGTGAGAAATAACTGGCGCATTTTCTACCACCTCATAGCTAATCAACGCACTCAAAGGCACTGCCTCTCCTCCACTACTTTGTACATAAAATTGTTCTAAGTTGTTCATTCCAGCTCGGTAAGCTGTATCCGCTTGTGCTACCACACGGAAGTTTCGGCCATATCTGGTGAAGTCATTCACATAGGAGCTTCCCATGTAATTCGACATAGTCGTAAAGATCTCAGTAAGCGGAACTCCCAATTTCTTAGCTTTCTCTCGATCCACTGTCACATGATATCCGGGAGTTTTGGCAGTAAAGAAGCTATACGCCATAGCGATTTCCGGACGCTGATTGGCCGCAGCTAGGAACTGCCCAAGTGCTCCTTCAAACTCCTTGATATCTCCAGTAGCAGATCGCTGCTCCAGCATAAAGCTAAATCCACCTGTGCTACCCAATCCTGGAATCGCAGGAGGAGGTACCACCACAATACTGCCTTCGGTAATTGAAGCAAACTTTTGATTCAAAGTTGCCAACATACCTCCAAGTTGCAGAGAAGGGTCTTTTCTATCATCCCAAGGATCCATCTGTACGAAGAAAGTAGCCGCGTTTGGCTTGAAGGAGAAGTTGATCACGTTCAACCCTCCGATACCAGTTACGTGATTGATGCCCTCGGTTTCTTCCAAAATAGCGTTCATCTTCTGCATCACGGCCTGCGTTCTGTTACTCGCAGCACCTTCAGGAAGCTGAAGAGTCACATAAAGTCTTCCCTCATCCTCAGTAGGTAAGAAACCGGTTGGTTTGGTTTGGAAAAGCCCGAAAGTACCAGCGAAAATACAAACGAGTAAAATCAATACAAGTGGTGCTCTTTTGATGCTTGTTCTCACCCCATTGGTATAGCTTGCAGTAGTACGCTCAAACCACAAGTTGAACTTGTAGAAGAACTTATTCAGTCCTTTACCATTTTCATTTACTTCAGAAGGCTTCAGCAAGAGAACGCACAAAGCAGGTGTCAAACTCAACGCTACAAAGGCCGAAAGCAATACTGAGATCGCAATGGTAATGGCAAACTGCTGATACATTCTACCTACAATACCTGGGATAAAACCTACCGGAATAAATACCGCCGCCAAAATCAAGGCAATCGCTATAACCGGCGCAGTGATATCTTTCATCGCAAGACGAGTAGCTTCTTTTGCAGATATCTTTCTGGAATCTATGTAATGCTGAACTGCTTCCACTACCACAATCGCATCATCCACCACTATACCGATAGCCAATACGAAACCAAAAAGCGTCAGCGTATTGATCGTAAATCCGAGCAAAGGGAAGAAAATAAACGTTCCAATAATAGATACAGGAATCGCCAAAACAGGCACTAAAGTCGCTCTCCAGCTCTGCAAGAAAAGGAATACTACAATAATCACGAGAATCAATGCCTCCACAAACGTGTGCATCACCTCATTGATGGATACTTCTACTACAGATACAGATTCAAAAGGAACTGTGTACTTCATATCTGTAGGAAAACTCTTTTGCAATTCATCCAAAGCTGCGTATACACCTTCAGCCGTTTCTAAGGCGTTACTTCCCGGAGCCTGATAAACAAGCAAAATCGCTGCTTCTTCCCCATCCAGGGTAGAATATCTACCGTAGTCAAACTGTCCCAATTCAGTTCTAGCGACGTCTTTCAGGTAAACTATTGAACCATCCTCAGGATTAGTTCTTAATACGATGTCGTCAAATTCCTCAGCTCTTTCCAGACGACCATTTACAGTAATCGGATATTCAAATGCCTGTGTATCGTATTGAGGCATACTTCCCACTGTACCTGCTGCTACTTGTAAGTTTTGTTCTTGAATGGCTGCAGTCACCTCGCGAGCAGTGATTCCGTATTGAGCGAGTTTATCAGGCTTCAGCCAAACACGCATACTGAAATCCTGACCGATCGCTGTAATATCACCTACACCGTTTACACGAAGAAGTGCATCTTTGATAAAGATGTTAGCGTAATTGGATAGAAACTTAGAATCATGAGTTCCTTCAGGTGAAGTAATACTCAATACCATCATAATGGATGGATTCCTCTTTCTTACCGTTACCCCCAATCGACGCACAGCCTCCGGAAGAGAGGGTTCGGCGATGGACACTCTATTCTGTACATCCAGTGTCGCGATGTTAATGTCTGTCCCTACTTCAAAGGTGACGTTCATCTGCATCTGTCCCGTACTGGTGTTATTCGAGGAAATATAAGCCATCCCAGGAGTACCATTCACTTGGGTTTCTATGGGAGTAGCTACAGTCTGCTCCACCGTCTTTGCATCTGCACCCGTGTAGTTGGCTGACACTGATACTACCGGAGGCGTAATGTCAGGATACTGTGTAACGGGGAGATTTAATATAGCTAAAACACCGACCAGCACGATGACAATCGAAATCACCATTGCGGTTACTGGCCGTTTTATAAATACGTCTGATATCATTAGTAATTAATCAAGTTTTATTGAAAAACGGTTTATTGGGCTGTAGTCTGCTCAGTAATCTGAACTCCATCTCGTAGCTTTTGAATACCAGTATCCACAATTTTGGCTCCTTCGCTCAATCCAGATCTCACGACGATTTTGTCCCCTATTTGTGTTCCAAGCAGCACATTCTGCTGTTTTACAGTATTATCATCCTGCACCACATACACGAAGTATTCTCCCATTTGCTCAGTTACTGCTCTATAGGGAATTACCACTTGTTCACCTAAATCCTGATTCAGAACCATCAAGTTTACGGTCATTCCTGCTATTAGCTCATTGTTTGGATTTGGAAATTGAACTCGCAGTGCAATTGTGCCAGATTGACGCCCTACTGCCCTGTCCATTGTAGTAAGGGTGCCATTGAAAGGATAAATACTATTATCACTAAATCGGATTCTGAAGAGTGAATCTGGGTTATCTTCTGCTCTCAGCAGTTTGTTGAACCTTGGAATCTCCCGCTCATTGATCACAAAATTCAAAGACATGGGATCATTGGAAGAAAGGGTATTCAATAATGGCTGACCTGAAGAAACCTGTGCCCCCAATCTAACTTGTGATATCCCGACTGTACCATCAAATGGCGCAGTCAATACAGAATATTGGTAATCTGTATTTGCTGATTCTAACTGTGCTTTCGCCGAACTCAGTTGAGCTTTGGCATCCAAAACCGCACTCTCAGCATGATCTAGTTGCTGCTTTGCGATAGCATCCTGCTCATCCAATCTCTTATAGCGATCGAAATCCTTGCTCAATCTGGCAAGGTTAGCTTCAGCACTTTCCACCATTGCTTTTGCCTGCTGCTGTGATGCAGCATATTTGCTTCTATCTATTTCATACAGTCTCTGACCTTTTTTAACTTCCTGGCCATCTTTCACATAAATGTTTGTGATGTATCCACCAATCTGCGGTCTGATTTCTACTTCATTCAGTGGCACAATGGATGAAGGGTATTCGTCTATGCCTGTTACAGATTTATTTACCACAGTATAAGTTGTGACGGCTACTGCAGCCGGTGCCTGCTGTCCTGCCTGTTCTTTTTGACCGCAAGAAAACCCTGCATAAATCAAGGCCGAAAAAGCTATGAGTTTGTATGATATGTTCATATAGTATAAAATTTAAAAGGGATTCGAATTAGTTGAGGGTGCCTAATGCTCGCTCTAGATCAAGCTTGTCTTCCAAGACCTGATAGAATGCATTAATGTGGTTGATTTGGGCGGTTTGGAGGTCGGTTTCAGCCACGACTAGTTCCACGTAAGCTTTGATTCCTTCGTCGTATTGCAGCTTGATGATGTCATAAACATTCTCAGCCATCTCCATATTTTCTCTGATCAGTTGCCATTCATAGACGCTACTGTTATAGTCAGCAAGTGCAGTGGAATATTCAGTCTGAATCTGGTTACTTAGATTTTCAATTTCTATTTTTCCACGATCCACCTGCAGTTCTGCAGCTTTTACTTTATGAACTCTTTTACCCCCCTGAAAAATAGGAATAGCAAGATTGACACCTACCGAAGAAATAGGAAAAGCAGCTCTGTAGAGATCTGAAAAGTTATTATTGAAGTAATTCCAATTGTATCTATAATAGGCAGACAATTCTGGAAGATAATTCCACTTTTCATAGCTAGTCTGAATCTCATTTAGTGTTTGCTGAGTCTGCAAAAGCTGATATTCAATCCGATTTTCCAGAACCAAAGGATCCGCGGTATCCTCACCAATTTTGCCGGCTGCTCCCTGCACATCAAACTCAATTACAAAGTCTAGACTATCCGGATATCCCATCAGTTGCTTGAGGTAATCATACTTTGCCTCAAAGGAATTTGCGACTCTATTTCGATCACTTTTCACATTGGTCAAAGCAATCGAAGCACGCTGATAATCCGTCTTGTCTACTAGCCCAGCTTCAAATCTGCTGTACGCATCAGTATATTGCTTCTCCAGACGATCTAGATTTTGGTCAAGAATTTTTATTTGCTCCTCTGAAAGAAGTATAGAATAAAAAGCCTTACTGACATCTACGACCGTGTTGATCTTAGCATTCTCGATGACTTGCTGCAATTGCTGCCGATAGTACTTAGAAGACTTGGAAGCAAAAAGCTGATCCCTATTGAAGAGAGTCTGGTCAGCCTGAAGTAACACATTGGAATTATACTTTTGTCCGAAAGTAATCAACTGGTCTCCGATGATCTGCTGCTGAAGTTTAATATTATAGGCTCCTGCTGCAGAGGCTGTGATTTGAGGATACCATTCGGCCAGATTTGATTTGATATCTCTGTCTCCGATTTCCTCATCTATCTGAGCTTGCCGGATAATCGGACTTTGCACCAGAGCGAATTCAATCACCTGATCCAGAGTCAAAACTCCTCGTGGCACAGTACTTTCTTCCTGACTGTAGGCGGCTTTGGACATGAGTATAGCACTCAGTCCCACTAACAGTAAACGTTTCTTAAACATGCAATCAATAATTAGTTGGTAAGAAATTAAAAAGGTTATAGGGTTAGTCAGCTTTTATCCCAGCCCAAATGAGATGAGATATTTCTTCTAGATTCACATTAGTTCTAGCAAGTTTTGTTTTGAAATTCTTTTTGATCCGTACCGTCGAGGCGATATTGGTATTGACCAAAATGGATAGAACCACCGGATTAGTTACCCGTATCGCTCCCTTATCCATACCTGACTGAAAAAACTTATGAGCCCATTCATGCCATATGTTTGGTTTATTTTGGATCTCCTCCGAATTAAAAGGTGAATTCAAAAACTGGTCATAAAACCCATGAATTGCAGGGTACTTCTCATAGAATTCAGTGAAATTTCGCCAGTAATCGAAAAATCTATTTTCAAATTCCAAGGAGGCATCATCTCTTTCCGATATGTAGTTCATGATTTTTTGAGCCACATGTTCATAAATACCTACGATCAAATCCTCCTTATTTTCAAAATAAGTATAGATGGTTCCAGCAGCTACACCTGCGTTTTTAGCAACCTGACTTACTGGGCAGCCATGAAATCCATTTTCATACACCAATTCCAGAGCGCTTTCAATAATGCTTTGCTTCTTGTCTATTAAGTTCTCCATAAATAACTGAATGAACGTTCAATCATTCTAAGCTGGCATTAGTTCCAGTATTTGAAAAAAATTCTTCAGAAATTTTAGGAGAGAAAAAATCCTGCACAGAATTGAAAAATAAAACAGGTGAAAATGAATGGGTTCTGTGAAATCAAACTCCATCCATACATTTAAACCTCCATTTTAATATTATTTCAAAGTTAGAATCACTAACATTGCATTCCAATTGAAGCGGATGTGGCGAAATTGGTAGACGCACTAGACTTAGGATCTAGCGCCGCGAGGCATGGGGGTTCGAGTCCCTCTATCCGCACTAAACCTCCTGAAATATCGGGAGGTTTTATGTTTTTCTGGAAAATCCTTTTTTCTCCAAAAAAATTGATCCCTTATTCCACTCCGATAATCACCTCATTAGGTAGTTCTAAGGTAAATTAACTCCGATAGATGTATCTTAGCTTAGATTTCTAAGCTAAAATTTGCTTTTTGCAGACCACCCAAAAGATAGTTATGTCGCAATTTGATTCAATCAGGCCTTTTTATGACGTAGAAGCTAATGCTGCAATCCGCAAGATTGTAGATGATCCTATGCTGGAAGCCATGATGAGTTTCACTTTTCCTAACGATACAAAAGAACATTGGAAGGATTTAATGGTGCATACCCATTCATTGCGTGACTTTCAGGTGAATTTCATTTACCCTGGGGTTCAAAAAGTCATAGAAAAAAGCTCTGATGGCTTAAGTACAGGCGGTTTCGAGCAATTGCAGCCTAATACGGCTTACCTATTTATATCGAACCACAGAGACATCATCTTAGATACTTCTCTTCTAAACTCCTGCCTCTACGAAAACAGTCTAATTCTTACCACTTCTGCCATTGGTGATAATTTGATCCAAAAGCCCTTTTTACACACACTTTCTAGACTGAACAGAAACTTTGCTATCAAGCGTGGACTTCAAGGAAGAGCTTTGCTTGAAAGTTCGCAATTGGCTTCTGCCTACATAAAAAAATCTTTATTGACTGAAAATAGATCAGTCTGGACAGCACAGCGGGAAGGAAGGACGAAAGACGGTAATGATGCGACCCATCGGGGAGTTCTGAAAATGCTTACACTTTCAGAAGAAGGCGCAAATCCTTTTGGATATTTTGAAAAAATCAAAGTGGTGCCAATCTCAATTTCTTATGAATATGATCCTACGGACGTCTTGAAAATGCCAGAATGGCTAGCCAAATCCCGGGATGAAAAATACATCAAAAGTGAGAATGAGGATTTCATGAACTTGCTTCGTGGAATCATGGGCACCAAAAAACGCATCCATCTTCAAGTGAATGGGCTATTAGATAAGGAAATTCAGGAGATCTCGAAAATGGAAATCAGTCAACCTGACAAACTCAGTAAACTGGCTGAAACTATCGATCAAAAAATCTGGGCAGGATATAAACTTTGGCCTAGCAATTATATCGCCCATGATTTACTTTATGGAGATAATGAATATGTGGATTTCTACTCCGAAGAGGAGAAAAGTTCCTTCGAAAAACGAATGCATGAAAAAGTGAATATGAAAAATGACTTTCTGGTGAAAAGCTTTTTGGCAATGTATGCTAACCCCGTTAACAATCAGAAGGCTGCATTGCAGACTAGTTCACCTTCATCTCTATCTTAAACTTAGTTCCTACACCTAGTTTGGACTCAATTTCCAGGGTTCCATTTTGTTGGCTCACAAGCTTTTTCACCAAGTTCAACCCCAAACCAAATCCAATTTCTCCATGAGTTCCTTCGTCAGGGGATGTGCCTCCATCAAATATTTCTTCCACTTTGTCACTGCTCATCCCTATTCCATTATCCTTAACAATCAGCTCTAAAATCAAATCCAACTCCTTTCTTTTCAAATTCATTAGCACGGAAATTTCACCTCCAGTCTTAGTGAATTTGATAGAGTTGGAAAGTAAATTCCCTAAAATCTGAAGCACATACAATTTGGAAAATGACTCGAATTGGTTCTCCTGATCTAGTTTTACTGTAAAGTCAATATTTTTTATTCTTATCTGCGGAGCTAAAAGTCGCATGAGTGTTTCTTTCAGTTTTACCAAGTTGGTTTCTCCTTCTTTTAAATTTCGACTTCTGTTAGAATTCTCATCATAACTTTTAGACAGAATATCTTTTGATAGGTCAAGCAGGGACAAGCTACTTTGCTTAATCATATCTGTATATTCCATGATTTCCTCAGGACTAGGCGCCAATTTCTCATCAAGAATTAAATCTGCTAAACCAATCACCCCACTTATCGGACCTCGAATATCATGTGCCAATTTCTGCTGGTTCAATTCAGCCTCCTTTACTTTATTTTTAAGGTTTGCCATCAAATTATTTACGCGAAGTCTGTCAACAATCTGCCTTGCTATCAATTTCAATAACTCCTTAACATCCTCCGAAAGATGCATCATTTGACTATCCATCACGCAAAGTGCCCCGAGGTTATATCCCTCTGGAGAAGTCAAAGGCACTCCCATATAATACCTTAGATTAGGGACATCTTTTACATAAAATTTATTTTTGAATCGTGCATCAGTACTCAAGTCTTTCACTTCAAAACTTTCGCCGGAAAAGGGTTGAATGGTGTACTGGCAAACAGAATCCTCCCTTGGCATTTGGGTAATATCTATGCCATAGGAGGACACACTCCATTGTGTAAATGAATCGATAAGATTGACAAGTGAAATTTCTGTCCCGCTGATTTTAGCTGCCAACTCAGTCAGATAATTTAATCCCTGCTTTGGCTCATAGTAATCTATTCCCAGATTACTTAAGGCCAAAAGCCTATCTAATTCATTCTCTTGCAAGGAAGATATTTGATTCATTTTACTACTTTTAACTATTACTGGCACAAAAAATCTTTATTTCATTTTCCTATCCAAATGAAAAGGCAATTACTTTTTCTAAAATCAAACATCTACGAATGAATAGATTATATGGACCTCTCCTGGTGCTGTTTTTCTTAGTAATAAACATATTTCTTTTTCAGGAAAATAAAGCACTTGCTCAAACCAGCGATACAAATGTACCTGTAGGTCAAATCCTGACACCCTTTGGTGAAATTTTGATCGCACTAGATGAGCGCACTCCTAAGCATATGGAAAGCTTCATTGAGTTGGCAAATGCTGGCTATTGGGACTCATTGACGTTCAATCGAGTTATCCCAAACTTTGTTGCTCAGGGTGGTTGCCCAGATACGGAGGAAGGATTTACGGATCCCAAATATCTTTTAGAGCCTGAGTTTGTACCAGAACTGAAGCATGTTTATGGTGCTGTGGGTGCCGGTCGAGATGACAATCCCGGCAAATTATCTGCACGCTGCCAATTTTATATTGTTCAAAATCCTGAGGGAATCTCCAGACTGGATGGTGATTATACGATTTTTGGCCATGTCATCAAAGGTATGAGTGTCATAGAGCAAATCGTCAGAGTAAAGCGAGATCATACAAATGAGCCTATTAAACCTATAACATTATCCGTGAAAATAATTTACAAGGAAAAGGCTCAAGTTGAGAAAATGCGAAATTCATAAAGCAAATTTGTCTGGAGACTTTTCACTTAATCGTTCCCCCTAATGAATAATCCTTTCTTTAAAAGGAAAGCTTTTAAGTTTTTACTTGGTTTTCTTGGGCTCACCTTTACTTTTTTACTCTTATTTCCTTTCATTTTTAAGGATAAAATACAGGTGGAACTTCAAAAAATGTTGGATGATCAGTTTGAGAGTGAAGTACACTTTTCACAAATTGGGCTAACCTTTTTTCGTCATTTCCCCTCTTTGACGATCACTTTGGATGAACTATTCATAGCAGGCTCAGCACCTTTTGAGCAGGACACTTTGCTTTATACCAAGCAGCTAGACCTTGGAGTGAACATCCCCTCACTCTTCTCGGACAATTATAAAGTGGATCAACTTTATTTGAATGAGGCGGTAATCAAGATTTTGCGGGACAACAAAGGTTTATCCAATTTTGACGTCTTAACCCCATCTTCGGACAGAAAGGAGGCAGACACTACTTCCAGCAGTCTGGAGTTGGAGATCGAAGGATTCTTTCTGGAAAACAGCCATTTCCTCTACCAAGACACTTCGCTGGACATGATATGTGAGGCAAGGGGTATTGATTATGTAGGCGGAGGAGACCTTGCCGATGATATTCTATCATTGGGTAGTGACTTGGAAATTCAAGAGTTCAGATTAATCTATGAGGACTTCGCCATTTTTGATAGAAACCGCGTTACAGCTAGTCTTCAAACACGGATCAACACCGAGTCAACTGAATTAACTTTTGTGAGAAACGAACTTAAAATCAATGAATTACCAGTAAATTTTGTGGGTAAACTTGAATTTTTAGAGGGAGGATACGATATGAATTTTGTACTGGAATCCTTTAATGCTGAGTTGAAAGATATGCTTTCAGTCATACCAACTGAATTGATGCCTAATCTAGGACAAACTAGTATCCGTGGCACAGGCGATATTGTGGGCTCATTTCAGGGTCTATATCTGCCCGAACAAGATCAAATGCCTGCTTTGGCCTTGAATCTACAGGTTCGAGATGGGTATTTGGAACATGAATCCGCCTCGACTCCCATCGAAAACCTGCGTCTGAGCATGAATGTGATGGTACCAGACTTGGAGCCTAATCTTACTAGAGTTGATGTAGATAGTATCGGTTTCTCACTAGGAAATGGGTTTTTGAAAGGAAATATCCATCTAGCTGAGCTCAATCCCATGAAATTGGATTCCGACCTGGAAGCAAAACTTGATTTAGGAATATTGAATGAAGCCTTAGGAACTGAATCACTGGACTTCAGCGGAAAATTGGATCTTAACCTGACATCGCGGGGACAGTTCGTGAGTTCAAAGGACCCTAAAAGCCTCCGAGAGCCTAAATACATTACAAGTAGCATCCCAGTTTTTTCATTTTCAGCAGGACTTTCCAAAGGATATTTCAAATGGACTGAGCTTCCCGAAGCAATCAAAGATATCTCGATTGATTTATCTATAAACAGTCCTGATAGCTTACCAGAGCATATTGGAATAGATTTCAAAAAAATTCACTTTCAGGTCTTGGACCAGGTGACTGATGGATATTTTGCCTATAATAAAAATCGTGATCAGGCAGTTGATGGTAAAATAAAAAGCAGCTTTGACCTCGCTGATATTCCTAAATTTTATCCTTTAGATTCAGGTTTCGTCCTGAGAGGAATGATCAACATGGATCTTTTGGCCAAGGGAAACTTTAATAAAGAGCAAAAAACTATTCCAATTATTGATGCTGATTTCAGCTTGATAGAGGGACTTATCCAAACGCCTTATCATCCAGAAGCAATCAAAGATCTTTCGATGGTGCTGAAAATGCAAAGCAGTAGCACTTCCTATTCTGATCTGAAATTTGAGGTACAGCCTATACAATTCAACTTTGCAAACAATCCATTTACGCTCACTGCGAATATTGAAAATCTAAATGATATCCGATATGATCTGAGCTCAAAAGGAAAGCTGGATTTAGGAGAGCTTTTCAAAGTTTTCGGTGATTCGGATATGTCCGTCGATGGGTATTTGATAACTGATGTAAATCTCAAAGGATTACAAAGCGACGCCACAAACGGGAGAATTCAAAACCTTCAAAATCAGGGGACTATCGAAGTAGAGAATATTTTGGTTCGAACTCAACTTCTTCCCCAACCATTGAGATTGGAGAAAGGAAATCTGGAATTCAATCAAGACAAAATCAGCTTTGAAAATTTTCTGTTTGGATACGAAAAGAATGAAATCAAAGCAGATGGATATTTCAGCAATTACTTGGGATATTTAAGTAATCCTGAGGAGCTTTTGAAAGGAAGTCTAGTCTTCCACTCCCCTTATATAGATTTGGATGATTTCGCCTTTTTCGGAGAAAGTAATGAAGTAGAAATCGATAGTATCGGAGAAGTTTCTGGCGTCATCGTTCCGCCCTTGAATATGGATGTGATGGTAAAAGCTTCCGTAGACTCAATGAAATTCGGAGAACTTAAACTGAAGAACTTCACTGGTGAGATTAATACAAAACCAGGTGAGCTTTCCTTAAACAAAACTAGGTTTGAGATCATAGGTGCCACAGTGGAAATGAAAGGAAATTACATGGCCTCCACTCCTTTTTCCGCCAATTTTGATTATCAGATAGATGCTAAGGAATTTGATATTCATCGAGCATATGAGGAAATTCCACTTTTCAGAGAAATGGCTTCTTTCGCAGAATATGCCAGTGGCCAGGCTTCTCTGAATTATGAATTGGCTGGCAGGCTTGATGCAAATATGGAACCTGTACTTCCTTCGATTACCGGTGAGGGTACTTTAGGGCTGAAAGCCATCAAACTGAAGGGGTTCAAGCTTATGAATTCCATAGCCAAAGAAACAGAGAATAATGAGCTCGAAGATCCTGACCTGAATGATGTTGAAATCCATACGAGCATTGCTAATAACTTAATGACAATTCCTCGCACCAAAATGAGAATCGCAGGGTTCCGTCCTCGTTTTGAAGGGCAAGTTAGTTTGGATGGCGACATGAGTATAGGATTCCGGCTCGGATTACCTCCCCTTGGGATCTTTGGAATACCTATCAAAATCACCGGAAATGCTGAGGACTATAACATGCAGGTGGGAAAAGTATCCAAAGAAGATGAGCTTGTCGAAGTCATCGATGAAAATGAAAATCAATAACAGTAAAAGAAACACCCAAAGTATATGAGTACGATAAAGCCAATACGAATATTAGTGGTCGGTTGCGGAAATATGGGAATCGCGCATGCGACGGCTTACCACAATTTTTCTGAGTTTGAAATTTGCGGTCTCGTTTCCCGCGGCAGTTCCAAAAACAAACTCAACGAGCAACTTCAAGCTAACTACCCACTTTATTCAGATTTCGATGAGGCATTAACCCAATCTAAACCTCATGCAGTTTGCATCTCTACTTACCCAGATACGCATGAGGATTTTGCTGTAAAATCTTTGGAAGCTGGATGTCATGTTTTCATTGAAAAACCACTTGCTGATACCATTGAAGGCTGCGAGCGGATTATCGCAAAAGCTAAAGAAGTAAACAAAAAAGTGGTAGTAGGCTATATTTTAAGACATCATCCCTCTTGGATTCGGTTCATTAACGAAGCCGAAAAACTCGGAAAGCCTCTCGTTATGCGAATGAATCTCAATCAGCAAAGTCAGGGCTATATGTGGGATGTGCATCGAAATCTAATGAAAAGTCTCAGCCCTATCGTGGATTGCGGAGTGCACTACATCGATGTAATGTGTCAGATGACTCGATCAAAACCCGTATCTGTATCCGCAATCGGCGCAAGACTTACAGAGGATATTTCTTCAGATAATTACAACTACGGTCAACTACAGATTCGCTTCGAAGATGGTTCTGTCGGCTGGTATGAGGCAGGTTGGGGACCAATGGTAAGCGAGACGGCCTTTTTTGTAAAAGACGTTTTTGGACCAAAAGGCGCTGTCTCCATCACAGCCAAAGATGCCGGAGCTAGTGGTCAATCAGACAATGTAGATTCACATACGAAAACAGAATCTATCCGGGTTCACCATGCGGCAATTGATTCAGAAAATAAATTTATCCAACCGGATGAATGGATAGACCTGAAAGACGAACCTGATCATCAGGAGCTTTGTAATCGTGAACAGCAGTATTTCCTCCGTACGATCCAAGAAAACATTAATCTGGAGGATCACTTGAATGATGCTCTAAACAGTTTGAAAATTGCTTTCGCATGTGATGAATCTGTGAAAACCGGAGAAACAGTTAAATTATAATCCATGGAAATTATTTTGGGAGTCTAGGTCAAAGACCCTAATTTCCGTTTTGCTTTAATTATGGAAAATAAAACAGTACTTATTACAGGCGGTGCATCCGGGATCGGGCTCGCCATGGTTCAGCTTTTTGCAGCCAAAAAAACAAAAGTTTACTTCATAGATATCAATCCCGAGATAGGAGAAACAGTAGCTCAAACTGAGAGAGAAAAAGGCTTTGATGTCACCTTTTTGTGTGGCAGCGTAGCTGATCCAGCAGAAACTGAAAATCTTATTCAATCAATTCCAGGTAAGATTGATACCTTGATTAATAATGCCGGAGTGTCGCATATTGGCAAAGTGGAAACCACATCTCCTGAAGATTTCGACAGAGTTTTTCAGGTAAATGTGAAAGGCATGTTTAACTGCATCAAGGCAGCTCTTCCAAAGCTTAAAGAAAACGGCGGTGGATCAATTTTGAACATGGCTTCAGTGGCTGCTACGATAGGTATTCCTGATCGTTTTGCATACAGCATGACCAAAGGCGCGGCACTTTCCATGACATTAAGTGTGGCAAGAGACTACGTTGCTGATGGGATTCGTTGCAATTGTCTTTCTCCGGGACGTGTGCATACGCCGTTTGTGGATGGGTTCTTAGCAAAAAACTATCCAGGTCAGGAGAAGGAAATGTTTGAAAAACTTGCAGCTACTCAGCCGATAGGAAGAATGGCTACACCTTCAGAAATCGCAGAACTTGCCTATTTTGTGAGTTCAGAAACTGGAAGCTTCATCACAGGAACAAATATTCCAATTGATGGAGGGTTCTTGGGATTGAAAATGTGATACGATATGGGATTTAAGATTTGTGATTTACGAATTCAACGCATTGATTGAACTCAATTATAAACTCATAATTCCTGAAGCTAAAATCTTGATTCTTGACTCTAACATCTTGAATCTTAATACTTGATACTAAAATCTAAATACTTGATACTAATATGAAACTTATACGATTCGGCGAAGCCGGCAAAGAACAACCAGGCATACAAGACGAAAATGGCAAATATTTGGACTGCTCAGGGTTCAATGAAGACTGGAACGAAGATTTTTTCACGAACAACGGAATTGCAAGACTTGAAGAATGGTTGGACGCGAATCAGAAGAATTTAAATGAAATCCCTGCTGGTTCCCGCTTAGGCTCGCCAATCGCCAGACCTTCAAAAATCATCTGCATAGGATTGAATTACCGAATGCATGCCATAGAATCTGGAATGCCCGTGCCTGAAGTTCCAATCATCTTCATGAAAGCTACTTCTTCACTTTGTGGGCCATTTGATAATATTTTGATTCCTAAGAATTCAGTAAAAACTGACTGGGAAGTAGAATTAGCTGTAGTGATCGGCAAGCGCGCGAAGTATGTAAGCAAGGAAAATGCGATGGAATACGTGGCAGGGTACTGTGTGCACAATGATGTCTCAGAGCGTGATTTTCAATTACATCATGGAGGACAGTGGGTGAAAGGAAAGAGTGCTGATAACTTCGCTCCTCTTGGGCCAGTTTTGGTCACCAAAACTGAGATCGAAGATCCGCATAACTTGAGACTTTGGTTGAAACTGAACGGGAAAATGCTCCAAGACAGCAATACGTCAGATTTGGTTTTTGATATTCCTGAATTGATTGAGCACCTGAGTCAGTACATGACGTTATTGCCTGGAGACGTGATTTCTACAGGAACTCCAGCTGGCGTTGGCCTTGGATTGACCCCTCCTACTTACTTGAAAGAAGGTGACGTAGTAGAACTTGGCATCGAAGGGCTTGGTGAAGCCAAGCAAACTGCAATCAACGACCCAGAAGCATGAGACTGGATTCCCACCAGCATTTCTGGAAATACAATCCACAAAAACACTCCTGGATCACCGACGAAATGAAGGTGATCCAGCGAGACTTTCTTCCTGATGATCTCTTTCCGATTTTAGCAGAGCATAAGATTGATGGTTGCGTCGCAGTACAGGCAGATGAAAGTTTCAGAGAAACTGCCTTCCTATGTGATTTGGCAGAAGAACATGAGCAAATTAAAGCTGTCGTGGGATGGGTTGATTTGGGTTCTGATGATGTAGATAAGGATCTGGATCAGTTTGCTTCGCAAAAAAAGCTAAAGGGCTACAGAGAAATCCTCCAGTCAAAACCAGCGGAATATATGCTTCGAAAGGAGTTTATCCGAGGCATAGAAAAAATCGGAAAGCGAGGTTATACTTACGATATTCTGATTTTTCACAATCAATTGGAAGCTGCTTTGCAGTTTGTAAAAAAAGCGCCGGAACAGCCTTTCGTTATCGACCACATCGCAAAGCCAAATATCAAATTGGGTATTTGGAGAGAGTGGAAAAAGGAAATGACTCCACTTGCGGAGCGGGATTATATTTTCTGTAAAGTATCTGGCATGGTCACCGAAGCTGATTGGAAGAAGTGGACAGCTTCTGAACTTCAAGTTTATCTCGATGTAGTCCTCGAACTATTTGGTCCAAAGCGCCTGATGTTTGGAAGTGATTGGCCAGTTTGTAAGATTGCAGGAGAATATGAGCAGGTTCTGGAAGTCATCGAGCGTTTTACCGATAAACTTTCCAAGACCGAGAAAGAAGCAATTATGGGAAATACTGGTGCTGAGTTTTATGGGATTTCTGCTATGCCAAAGCCAGAAAAGTAATTTTAATTTTAATTATTTGAAAAAGAAATAGCTTCACATTCTGATTCGTTTTGCCGTAGTTTTTTCAAATTATCAAATTTTCGTGACACTGGTTCTACTAATGTTTGACCATATTTATTATGCTAATCTAGTTATACACAGTCTGAAGCTATATTATGAAAGACAAGGAAATGCTGCTGTTTCAGGATTTGGCAGACATTATTGAAAATGGTAAAAGAGAAATCACTGCTCAAGTTAACAGCACACTTACCCTTGTTTACTGGCAAGTTGGATTTAAAATAAACACCTATATTCTAGAAAATAAGCGAGCAGAATATGGCAAGGAGATGATCCCTAAAGTTGCTGGTCAATTAGCAAATGCATACGGGAAGTCTTTTCAGGAAAAAAACCTTCGCAGAATGATGCAGTTTGCGGAAACCTTTCCGAATTTTCAGATTGTCGTGACAGTGTCACGACAATTGAGCTGGTCACATTTTATAGCACTCATTCCCTTAAAAAGCCCATCGGCTATAGATTTTTATATAAAAAAAATATCAGAAGAAAAGTGGAGCATTAGACAATTAAGAAATCAAATAGAAAGAAAAGCCTTTGAGCGAAAAGAAATCGCACAAATCCAATTATCGGAGACTGACATAGAAATTCAATCTAGTTTTAAAGACCCCTATTTTTTGGATTTTCTAGGCTTAAAAGAAGGTTATTTGGAGAATGATTTAGAAGGAGCAATTCTAAAGGAATTAGAGCATTTCATATTAGAGCTAGGTAAGGGGTTTGCTTTTGTAGAAAGACAAAAACGGATCATACTGGATGGTGTGGATTTTTATATTGACTTATTATTTTTTCATAGAAAACTGAAGCGTATCGTAGCTATTGAGTTAAAACTCAACAAATTCAAACCAGCCTACAAAGGACAAATGGAGCTCTATCTAAAATGGCTCAATAAATACGAAAAACAAGAAGGTGAAAACCCTCCGATAGGATTGATACTATGTGCCGAAAAAAGTAATGAGCAAATAGAATTGCTTGAAATGGGAAAAGACGGAATAATGGTAGCCGAATACTGGACAGAATTACCGCCTAAAAGTGAACTAGAAGCAAAATTGCATCAAGTATTAATGGAAGCCAAAGCAAGAATAGAACATAAGAAATTATTATAAAATGAACCTAAACCTAACCAATAAAGTCATCCTGATTTCTGGCGGAGCCAAAGGAATTGGCGGGGCTATATCCAGAGGATTGATTGCCGAAGGTGCAATTCCCGTGATGATTGATCCTTCGGAAAAAGAAGGTGCAGAAATCCTCGGCTTGGGAGAAGCATTTCAGATTCCAATCCGACTTTTCGAAGCTGCTGATGCCGAAAAAGCCGTCAAACTTACGCTAGAGAAATATGGTAGAATTGATGGACTTGTGAATAATGCCGGCGCAAATGACAGTGTTGGTTTAGAAAGGGGAAGCCCTGAAGCATTTGAAAAATCAGTAGCCAAAAACCTTAATCATTACTATCATTTGGCACATTTTGCCCTGCCGCATTTGAAAGAAGCAAAAGGTAGCATCGTCAATATCAGTAGTAAAACAGCTGTTACTGGCCAAGGAGGTACTTCAGGATACACTGCAGCAAAAGGAGCTCAGCTTTCGCTCACACGCGAATGGGCTGTCGAACTCCTACCCTACGAAATAACTGTGAATGCAGTCATTCCAGCTGAAGTTTTTACTCCGCTTTATGAAAATTGGATCAATACTTTTGAAGATCCAAAAGCAAAACTGGAATCGATCACAGCCAAAATCCCATTGGGAAAACGCATGACTACGCCTGAAGAAATTGCTTCCATGACAATTTTCTTATTTTCCGACAAAGCCAGACATATCACTGGCCAGCATCTCTTTGTGGATGGTGGCTACACCCATCTTGACCGTTCTTTATAATCCTACCCATGACCCAAAAACCTGCATTAGTCCCAAAGGAGCTTATCCTACCCTTTATCTTAATCACATCTCTTTTTGCCCTTTGGGGCTTTGCAAATGACATCACCAATCCCATGGTGGCTGCGTTTAAGAGAGTACTCGAACTGAATAATACCCAGGCCTCCTGGGTACAAATGGCTTTTTACGGAGGCTATTTTACAATGGCTTTACCTGCTGCTTTTTTCATCAAAAAGTATTCTTATAAAACTGGAATCTTGCTTGGCTTAGGTCTTTACGGATTCGGAGCATTGCTGTTTTATCCAGCAGCAGCTTGGGAGAGTTATGGCTTTTTCCTGGCTTCACTGTACATTTTGACCTTTGGTTTAGCTTTCCTCGAAACCACTGCCAACCCCTATATCTTGTCCATGGGACCTGAGGCAACAGCAACTCAGCGATTGAATTTGGCACAGGCATTTAACCCAATGGGAGCTTTGGCTGGTTTATTTGTTGCGAAGCAATTTATATTAAATGCACTTCAATCGAATGCAACTGATACGGACGGCAACATCATATTTTCCTCGCTTGATGAAGCCTCCAAAGCTGTAATTCGAACCGCCGATCTAATGGTGATTAGGAATCCCTATGTGATGCTGGGATTGGTGGTGATCGCGATTCTAGTGATCATTGCGATGGTCAAAATGCCAGAGAGCAAAGAGACAGGCAAAGTAGAATTCAAAGCTACTATGGGTCGCTTACTGAAAAACAGAAACTTCGTGGAAGGTACCCTTGCTCAAATGTTCTATGTGGGAGCTCAAATCATGGTTTGGACTTACATCTACCAATACGCAGAAGTACTTGGCATATCGAATGCCGATGCAGTTAATTATGGATATGCCGCATTGGTAATATTCTTAATCGGACGTTGGGTTTGTACCTTTTTGCTTCGCTACATCTCTCCTACTAAGTTGCTCAGCATCTTTTCTGTGCTGGCAATTATATTCACTGCTGGAGCTATCTTCCTTCCTGGAATGCCTGGGCTCTATTCCTTGGTAGCCATTTCTTTTGCCATGTCCCTGATGTTTCCTACTATCTACGGGATTGCATTGGATGGCTTGGGTGAAGACTCCAAGTTTGCGGCCGCATATCTTGTGATGGCTATCGTGGGTGGTGCGATTATGCCTACACTGCAAGGAATGATTATGGATATTGGTGGAGTAGGATATGACGATACATTGATTCTGGGCGTCCCAGAAGTTAACTTCTCCTTCATCCTTCCTCTTGCCTGCTTTGTGATGGTGTTGCTATTTAGTATTCGGGTAAAAAAGGTGGTAAAGTTGTAGTAATTGAAGGATTCTAAAATTGGAAAATTTGAAGATTATCCTTTCTGTATTTAAGAATCTTGTCTTGGTAAATATCGGCAGTAACCTGTAATCCATCGACAAAAATATAACGGTTAATTATTCTGAGTAAATCTATAGTAAACATGAAAACCCAAACCTATATTTTAATCTGTGATCTCAAAGACACTGAGGAAGCTAAGTTAGGCTATGACGAATGCCACAAGGCTGTCGCACCTGAAATCATTGAAAGTATCCGGGAGGCCGGAGTATTACAAATGACCATTTATCGCTGGGAAAACAGACTCACCATGATATTAGTGGCAGATGAGGAATTCTCATTTGAAAAGAAGGCGAAAATGGATTTAGCCAACCCACATGTGCAGGAATGGGAAAAATTCCTAAGTAACTACCAAACCAATTTGCCTGGAACACCAGAGAACTGGAGATGGGCACCCATGGATAAAGTTTTTGATTTTCACGCCTAAAATAAAACCTATGCAAAAGCCCTTTTTAGTATTCAGCCTAATCATGATAACCATGATCGTAAATGCCCAAGAAATTATACTTCCGCTTTGGGAAGGAACTCCGCCTCTTCAAAATGACATGGGCTTGGAAGAAAAAGCAGTCGAAGAAGGAATTATCAGAATCGAAAATGTGCAGATCCCACAGATCGAAGTTTTCTTACCAAGTAAGCAAATGCGCACGGGTCAAGCAGTGGTAATTTTTCCAGGAGGCGGATATCATATCTTGGCTTACGATTGGGAAGGAAGAGACTTTGCCAAGTGGCTAAATACACAGGGAATTGTAGGAATCGTAGTAAAATACAGACTTCCAGACTCCAAATCTCTCACAGATGCGAAAGAAGTTCCGCTACTTGATGCGCAGCGGGCAGTTCGCTTGGCTAGACATCATGCCGCAGAATGGATGATTGATCCAGGAAAAATTGGAGTTTTAGGGTTTTCCGCTGGTGGACACTTGGCTTCTACCGTTAGCACTCAGTATGAACATGAAGTCGATAGACCAAAAGACGCGATTGATGCACTTTCTGCTCGTCCAGATTTTTCGATCTTAGCCTATCCAGTGATCTCATTCCGAGATGCCAGCGCGCATTCTGGTTCCAGAAGAAATCTAATTGGTGAAAATGCCAGTCAGGAATTGATAGATCGTTTTTCGGGTGAATTGAATGTAACTGCTAATACACCACCAACCTTCTTGGTACATGCGCAAGACGACGCTGGGGTTCCTATTGAAAACAGTTTCCTTTACTACAATGCACTCCATGCGCACAAAGTACCAGCATCGCTGCATATCTACCCCAAGGGCGGTCATGGCTTCGGTTTTGGCTTAGGAAAAGGACCTGTTGACGGCTGGAGAGATGTGTTGTTGGATTGGCTTACTGATCTTAAATAAAATAGTTGGAAAGTGGTAAAGTTGTAAAGTTGGTCTGTCCAGACTGAGTGGAGACTAAGTCCTATCAAAATAGCTTCTTAATTACCCTTCGACTCCGCTCAGGGAGACAACATCCTACTTCTTACTACTTCACTTTACCACCTTCCAACTTCTGAACCTTCCAGTTCATTAATCTTACAATCTGAATAAATGATAAAAGTTATAGCCTTTGATGCAGATGATACGCTTTGGGTGAATGAGCCATTTTTCCGGGAAGCTGAAGAAGAATTCGCCAGCTTGATGGAAGGGTTTATGCCAAGGCACAGTAGTATCAAAGAGCTTTACCTTACAGAAATCGGCAACCTGGGTCTTTACGGCTACGGGATCAAAGGCTTTATGCTCTCGATGATCCAAACAGCCTTACGGATTTCAGAACACAAAATTCCAGTTAAAGCCATTGACAAAATCTTAGAGATCGGATATGAAATGATGCAAAAGCCAGTTGAAATTCTCCCAGGTGTTGAGGAAGTTTTAGCTGAATTGCAGGGTGAGTATCGCCTGGTAATGGCTACCAAAGGTGATCTGGTGGATCAGGAGAAAAAGCTAAAGAAATCAGGCTTGGACCATTATTTCCATCACATAGAAATCATGAGCGAAAAGAAGGTGGCTGATTTCGCCAAACTCGTCCGACATCTTGATGTAGCACCTGAGGAATTTCTGATGATCGGAAACAGCTTGAAATCTGATGTCCTACCGGTATTGGAACTTGGAGGTCATGCCATTCATATCCCCTATCACATCACTTGGGAGCACGAGCGTATCGAGCACGAAGTCGAACATGACAATTTCTATCAGGCCGAGCATATCGCCCAGGTGGTCGAGATGATCAAAGGGATGTGAGGATTTTGAATTATTGATTTCGGGTTTAGGGTCTTAGGCTGCCCTCATCCGAAATCCTGCTATATCCTCGACTGATACGTATAAAGCTGATAATATCTTCCTTCCAGAGCAATAAGCTCATCATGTTGGCCACGCTCTACGATATCACCTTTTTCTACTACCAAGATCTGATCGGCCTGACGAATCGTGCTCAATCGGTGAGCAATCACGAATGTGGTCCTGCCCTTCATCAATTCCTTCAAGCTAGCCTGAATCAGCGTTTCTGATTCTGTATCCAAATTGGAGGTAGCCTCATCAAGAATCAAAATCCTAGGATCGGCCAAAATCGCTCTGGCAATAGCTATACGTTGTCTTTGTCCACCTGAGAGCTTTACACCTCTTTCACCGATTAAGGTATCTAGCCCATCCTCAAATCGATCCGTGAACTCCTGCACGTGGGCAGCCACCACTGCTTTTTGCAAATCTTCAAGACTGGCATTTGGCCTTGGGAAAAGTATATTCTCTCGGATTGTCCCTTCAAACAGAAAATCATCTTGCAAGACCACGCCTAGCCTGGAGCGAAAAGACTCTAAAGTTACAGTCTGCAGATCATATCCATCCAAGGTGATTTTGCCTGAATCAGGATTTAAAAAAGTTGCAGCAAGACCAGCTATGGTTGTTTTTCCAGAACCTGAAGTTCCCACCAAAGCTGTCACCGAACCTGCAGGTGCATGAAAGTTTACCCCCTTGATCACTTCCTTATCTTCCTCATAGGCAAAGGACACGTTCTCAAATTTTATATCTCCTTTGACCTCCTTCAAGGCTAAAGTTCTGGTACGATCATCAGCCTCGAGTGGTGTATTCATGATTTCCTCCGTACGATCCAATCCAGCAAAAGCCTCGGTAAGCTGAGAGCCAATATTGGACATCTGCACAATCGGTGCGATCATAAAACCTAGATATAGTGTGAAAGCAAGAAAATCACCGAAGGTCATCTCGCCTTGCATAATCATATAACCACCCATTCCCATAATTCCAGCGGATGCCAAACCTAATAGCAAAGCTCCCATCGAGGTCACAAAACTTGTTGCGGTCAAACTCGCCTTTACATTCTGGAAAAGCTCATCGACCCCGCTGGCAAAAGTCTTAATCTCCTGCTCCTCTGCATTGAATCCTTTGATCACCCGAATACCTCCCAGCGTCTCAGTAAGTCTGCCGGTTACTTGCGCATTGATCTTACCGCGTTCGCGAAAAATAGGACGAATTCTACCGAAAGCCTTTAAGGAAACTAAGCCAAATACTACCACTGGAAGTAGGACAAACAAGGTCATTTTTGGGCTAATGCTGATCAATAGGAAAAGTGAAACAATAGAGGTCAAAATTCCGCCAATCATCTGTGCAAAGCCTGTTCCTACCAGGTTTCTAACTCCTTCCACATCCGTCATGATTCGGGATACTAGCTCGCCTGTTTTCGCATTGTCAAAGAAGCGAATAGGTAGTTTGATGATATGTGCCTGAACCTGAGATCTCAACTTAGAAATCAAATTCTGGGCTTCTACACTTAGTATTTGCGTGAGTGCATAGGAAGTCGCCGACTGCACTACGATAGCCAAGACTACTCCGCCGATCAGCCATTTCAACATGGTCATATCATTGGAAGGAATGACATCATCGATCAGGATTTTACTTGCTCCAGGCAGCACTAAACTGGCCAGACGGGAAATGATAATTAAAAAGAGACCTAAAAATAAATGCTTTCTTCTGGGCCATATAATGGTCTTAAAGACCTGACCCATGGTCACTTTACGCTCTGCTTTTTTTGCCATGAAATAGTGTGTTAAGCCTGAAAAACCCATTAAACCCCTACTCAGTTCCAAATCGAAAGGAACTTAAGCTGTAAAAAGGCCATAATGCCCCTTGAGATACCCTTCCCTATTCCATTTTTTCGCTTAAATACTTCCAGTATCTTTTGGGAACATGCTGGATATGGAGCTTCATATTTTTACGGGATGGGATATTCGTACTTTTAAAATAGTCATGCCATAAGGTTTGAAATTCTAATTCCTCAGCTGCAAAATATTCAGAGGAGCTTTGTGTGGCATTAAAATTCTCTGGTAATGTTAATTGTATGATATCAACTGTTTCCAGATTATAATAAATTCCATATTCACGTTGAAGATCATAAATAACCCATTGTTGGTCTGCATATCGGCTCTTAAAATGCTTAGAAATAAGAGGTAAGACATTGAAATCCGGTTCAATAGTAGCAAAGTAAAACCCATCTTTTGTCAGGCGAAATCGGACAAAAGCTTCCATTCTATGCTTTTCTCTACCTACACTCTTGGCGATCTGCGTCACTTTCAGCACATCATCATTCCCAAAATCTGAATCTATCTGAATCTCACTTTTGAACAAATACTGAATATATCGCAATAAGAGATTTTCCACCTCTGGCTTTTCACTTAGAAAAGCATAATATATACGAGATTTGCCTGTTGCAGAGGATTTTTTCGAAATACCTTTCCATACTCGATCTGCTTTTAAAGGATCAGTCAGCACCTCTTTGATCGTCCCGAACAAAGAGTTCTGCGCAAAACCTTTTCTAAATATAGAAACCTGCTGTAATTTCAATTCAAACACCTCAAACACCGAGGTTAAAAACCCATCGAAACTACCGTCATAAACCAGTATAACATCCTGAGCATTTACCATTTACCCGAACAAATTCATCTGTGGACTCAGGATTTTTTGATACTTACTGGTCGAATTTTGCAGAATAAGCGACTTCAATTGAGCCCCTGTCAAATCCCGGCGTTCAAAATCATTGGATGCACAAACAAGAAAATACTTAGCTCTATTGAGTGCCACTCCCATCCGCTGCAAGTGCTCCCAATTTAAGCTTCGAAAACGTCTTGCTTGAATGATTTTGTGGACTGACTTCATACCCAAACCGGGAATTCTTGCCAGCATATGTTTATCTGCTTTATTGACATCAACAGGGAAATGCCCCA
Source organism: Algoriphagus sp. 10J20-15 (assembly GCF_055809615.1). Lineage (NCBI taxonomy): Bacteria > Pseudomonadati > Bacteroidota > Cytophagia > Cytophagales > Cyclobacteriaceae > Algoriphagus > Algoriphagus sp. 10J20-15. Next base: position 16,876 of record NZ_JBVVUG010000029.1, on the reverse strand, counting down.
AATTCCTGAGAGCCCAACCTAATTTTGGATCTACATCCAGATCCAGGTTTGGATGCTCATTATTCAGTATCTCGTGTACATCAAACCCATAAAACCGCATTAACCAATCCGTCTGATACAACCTATTTTCCCGTAGCATAGGTACCGCGGTACCTAGTTGCGGAAGGCGGTTGTCATTGCTGATAGGAATATATCCTGAGTAATACACACGCTTCAATTCAAACTTTTTGTAGAAGTAATCTGATGTCCACATGATTTGCTGATCGCTTTCACCACTGGCACCGATGATCATCTGCGTGCTTTGCCCAGCCGGGGCAAACTTAGGCGTGCTTTTGATAAGTTTCTTTTCTGAGTTGTACTGAATGATTTCATTCTTCACCTTAATCATTGGTTTGATGAAATCTTCGCGATTTTTATCTGGAGCAAGTAATTTCAAACCTTCCTTAGTAGGTATCTCAATATTCACACTTAGGCGATCGGCATACAAACCAGCTTCTTTCATCAATTCATCCGAAGCTCCAGGAATTGATTTGAGGTGAATATATCCGTTAAAATTCTCTTCTAATCTCAACTTTTTGGCGACAGCCACCAGTCGCTCCATGGTGTAATCAGCACTTTTGAAAATCCCCGAACTCAGGAATAAGCCCTCAATATAATTGCGGCGATAAAAATTAATAGTCAAATCCACCACTTCCTGCACCTGAAAAGCAGCCCGCTTAATATCATTACTTTTTCTTGTCACACAATAAGCACAATCGAAAATGCAGTGATTGGTCAGCAGAATTTTCAATAAAGAAACGCATCGCCCATCTTCGGTGTATGAGTGACAGATCCCCATACCAGTAGCATCTCCAAGCCCCTTAGTTGCATTGCTTCTATTGCTCCCACTTGAAGAACAAGAGACGTCGTATTTTGCAGCGTCAGCGAGTATTTTTAATTTTTCTTGTGTGCGTTCAAAAGACATAGGCCGAACTTATCAAATATGAATGGGGAATGAATTAATTAACACTTCACCAGTGGGACGCTGCGAAAATTGCTGTAATGGGTTGATAAGCTTAAGCAATAGTATGCAGCTACGAAATTGTGTAAAATCACATTGCATAGCACAATCTTCTCTCTCTAGTGTATTCTTAATCCGAATTGTTAAAACGAGAGGCTTGTGTTTTTGGTTCTTGCATACCTTCGCCTATCTTATGTTTTTTAAGCTTATATAGAGCGTATTATGACATAGATTGTCAGACTTCGGATTTAGTAAAGTCAACTCTTTAAAATGAGTCATTGATAAATAGAATTAGGATCATCTACTTCTTTGCCAGTGATTTGATTTTGATTCGGAAGGCCCCACTTCCCAGCTGTCAAATCAGCTACGAACTTCAATTAGTCAACTACTATAATTGGGAACAATCCAATGCGTATTATATGTGTGAAGGGCAAATTGGCTACCCCAGAGCTAAAAAAAATTAGGTATTATTGTTCTATAATTTTAAATCAAAAAAACACCTAATGATCCGCCGCTCATTTTTTAAAAAAAGCACCACAGCCTTAATGGGACTTGGACTGTCCACAACATCCTTTGCTACTACCAAAGAAAAGAACCCAAGCGAACCGATTAAGACAGCACTTACTATAGACCAGCAAAAAGTAAGCTTTTATGCTGAGCAAATCTCTGAGTCGCTTCGGGTGGTTCATATTGCCGACACACATCTATTTACCGATGATGAAAGAGGGATTCCCTACCAAGAATATAGTAATCGAATGGCAAAGGCTTATAACCAAACCACTCACTTTCAAACAGGTATAAAAACTAATCCAGAGGAATCCTTCGAACAAACGCTGGCCTTTGCAAAAGAGGTGAATGCAGATGCAATAATTTTGAATGGGGATATTTTCAGTTTCCCCTCTGAAGCAGCCATAGAATGGGTGCTATCTAAAATAAAGGAAACCGGCATCCCCTACATTTACAGCGCAGGCAACCATGATTGGCATTATGAAGGAATGGAAGGTTCCATGGAGTCTTTGCGGGACAGTTGGATTGAGAAGCGGCTATTACCCTTATATCAAGGCAATAACCCCTTAATGTCTGCTTATGAGATTAAAGGAATACGATTTTTGGCGATTGACAATTCTACCTACCAAATCAATGAGCAACAGTTGGCCTTTTTTAGAGAACAAGTTGCCAGTAAAATGCCCTTGGTTTTACTTGTTCACATTCCGATGTATGCTCCTGGAAAAATGATTTATTTTGGTTGTGGCAACCCTAACTGGGGAGCTGCCACGGATCGCAATTTTGAAATAGAAAGGCGTCCTAAATGGCCGGAAGGTGGACATACCCAAACGACATTTAATTTTCACAAGGAAGTATTTAATGCACCAAACTTATTAGGCGTCTTTGCAGGACATACCCATCAAAATTCGGTAGAACTAATCAATGGAAAACCCCAAGTAGTGAGCGATGATAATGCGAGTGGAGGTTATTTAGATATCAACTTTAAACCTATGGAAGAGCAAGATAGAAAGGTACTGGGATAGCTGAAGTTATTGCTGTCAACCTGCGTAAACAAAAAACCGAAAGCTATTAAAATTCATCCCTTCTCCTTCTGGAAAAACACAAAAACACCTATTAGCGGTCTACCGAGGTATCAGATAGCGAGAGTAAATCAGGATTAGGAAAGTCCTAAACCAGTCCGTTCAAAATTAGAAATTATTGCGCATGGGATTGGAAAACTTTGCGACGTTCAGGAGCGACAAAGATATTTTCAAGTCATTCCAATTTATATGAAATTCAAACTAATTAGAGGAGAGCATAAAATAAAATGGAGCATAAAAATAATAAATCGGATACCATTATCTTAAAAGCGGGCGAAGGCAGAACGTATAACTGCGGGTCAATGACAGCTGTATTTAAGGTAGATGAAAACGAAAGTGATGACAAATACAGTATTTCGGAATGGTGGCTTGAACCAAACTCTGATGGACCTGGTGCTCACCAACACGAGGACAATGATGAAGTGTTATATGGAATTGAAGGAACAACCTCCATACTCGTTGGAAAAAAATGGGTAGATGTCGAAAAAGGAACTTTTTTAAGAATACCGGCAAAAACTATTCACGACTTTGCAAACAAGACAACAGAAACGTGTGGAGTTCTTAACTTCTTTATCCCGGGAGGTTTTGAGAGAAATATGCCTTCAATTGTCAAGTGGTTTGAAAAAAATAAATAAACAACCACCCGCTAGTCTATTGAACGATCTTAAGTCATAAGCCCACCGTGCGTCTCTCACATCACCCTACACTGGCCTTCCCGCAAGCAGGTAGTCGCTCTTGGCACCAGCTTTCCCTTACCAATTACATTTAAGATAAGGCTATGCAAAGGGTCTACAGGATATTTTCTGATCACTCAAACTTTCACGGTAAATCATACAGATAACGATCACCCCTAATTCCTTAGTTTCGGGTACCAGCCTACCCTTATTTTAATCGTGAATTCCGCGTTTAAAGCACTTTCTTCACGATTTATTTATATTCTATAATGTTCATGAATGCTCCGCATTTCACCCGTTGGAACGATCATCTTTTTGGTATATATTCACTATTCAAGGCAGATGTTAACTACCTAAATGGTGGCGTGGCAACTTAAAAATGAAATCATTATCACTCAAATCAGGCTTAACACACAAAGTATTAGTTTCAAAATCCCTCGCAAGCCAAAGCCAGCTAGATTGGTGGGTATTGTATAAACCGACACAGTAGAAACAAATAATTCATAAGAAAGAAATGAAATTAATTTATAGACCTATGACGGCAGACGACTGGACAAACGTTGCTGAAATATATAGACAAGGTATTGAAACAGGCAACGCAACCTTTCAGCAAGAAATACCTACTTGGGACGAGTGGAACAACGGACATATTAAACCCTGTAGAATTGTTGCAGAAATCGACAATGAAATTGTTGGTTGGGCGGCTCTATCTGCAGTTTCTGGACGATGTGTTTATGCTGGTGTTGCCGAAGTTAGTGTTTATGTCGCTAACAAATATCGTGGACAAAAAATAGGAACTAAAATACTTGGGAAATTAATTACTGAAAGTGAAAACGAAAAACTATGGACATTGCAAGCAGGCATATTTCCTGAAAACATTGCAAGTTTAAAAATTCATGAAGAACACGGATTTAGAAAAATAGGACATAGAGAAAAAATAGGTAAAATGAATGGAATATGGCGAGACACCGTATTATTAGAACGCAGAAGTAGAATAATTGGAATTGATTAAAAAAACTACGAACTGTCAATCGTTATCTTGACTAGGACCTCTCCCCCTCACTGTAGGTACGGATCAAAAAAAGCCTCTTGATTTCTCAAGAGGCTGTAAGTATGGTTTTTCAATTACTGATTACTTCGTCTTTGGAAGTACGTTTGAAATCAAGGATACCTTTTCAATCGGCTCTGAAGCATTGGAGTAAATTCTTACTATAGAGTTCTGCTTACCCATTTTACCGGCTGAATTAAAAGAAACTTTGATCTCAGACGATTTACCAGGAGCAATCGGCTCCTTAGGCCAACTCGTAGCAGTACATCCACAGGTTACAGCTACATTTGAAATAATCAGTGGAGTGGTTCCAGAATTTGTCAATTCAAAGGTATGCTCTACTTTATCTCCCTGCGTGATATCACCAAAATCTATAGATTTTTCTTTGAAAGTGATTACCGCGCCACTTTGTTCCTGAGCGTTTGCATTAAATGCAAACACCAAAGCAAATACAGTTAATAGAAATCCTAATTTTTTCATCTGTTATATATTTTATTTTCAATGGTCATATGAACTCTCACATGGTTTATGACTATCCTACTGTGTGATGATATCTGCCATGCTCGATTTCATGGCTATTATTTGGTCTTCAAATATTCAATTTTTTGTATCAACTTCAAAATAACGGATTTTAAAGCTGTTGGATGTATTAAAATGAAAATACCTTGCCAAAAGTTTATTAAATGCAGATTTAATTTAAAAACTTTCCAAATCAGAACCCTCTATCTCTTTTGGTTTTACGAAAAAAACTGGTGCGAAATTCACAAGATAGAGTTCTTCTGTAGCTCTAGTCATCGCAGTATACAGCCACCTTGTAAAATCCTTATCAACTTGATTTTCTGGAAGATGCCCCTGATCTACAAAAACAGCTTTCCACTGTCCACCTTGAGCTTTATGGCAAGTCAATGCATAAGCAAACTTGATTTGCAAGGCATTTAGATAAGGATCTTTCCTAATCAATTCCTTTCGCTCTACTTTGCTGGCGACATCCGCATAATCTTCCGATACCTGCTGATACAAGCTTCTATACTGCTCGCGACTCAAAGAAGGACTGGGAGAATATAGCGTATCAAGGATCACTTTAGCCTCAAAGTGGGGCTCTTCTGGATAATCCAACAACCTCAGCTCCAAGGTTGCAAATCGTAAACCGTAGAATTCTTCAAAAGAGCGGATTTTCATAACCTCAGCCATATCACCATTAGCCAGAAAATTCACCTTTTCCGACTCAGCCATATAGGTATAATTATTCTTAACTATCATCAGCAAATCTCCGGAGCTTATTTCATCATCAAAAAAATGGATGGTACGCCTGATGTAGAGGTTGTATTGGACCGCAGCTTTATTGGAACGGGTGATGATGGTCGTGTTCTCTGTACTAAACTTATCATACGCATACCTCAATCCATCCTCCAGACGCTCTCCGGTCATTTTAAACATATCTTTAAATTGACTGGTACTGATCTGTATCTCCTGCTTCTCCAGCTGCAACTGATGCCCGGAGGTTAGTGGCATTATATAGAATCCCTGATTCTAATCGCTGACGCATTACTTCTGTCAGTTCGATAAAGTCAGCTTCCAGGCGAAAATGTCTCAATAGATAATCTGCTTCCAACGCAGGACTAAAATCACTACCCACAGGAGGTAATTGCGCAGTATCTCCAACCAAGATCAATCGATTATTTTGCCCATGGAAAACAAAGCTGATCAAATCCCCGAGCAGATTTCCTGACATTCCTCCATCATCTGCCAGCATGGAGGATTCGTCTATGATAAAGACGGTGTCCTTGTAATAATTCTTTTGAAGAATAAATCCTCCACCCAAACTTCCATCTTCCGCCTTGGGTTTATAAATAATCTTATGAATGGTGTATGCAGCACGTCCGCTGTAATTACTCATAACTTTTGCCGCACGTCCAGTTGGAGCAAGCAAAAGGGAACGCATGGATAATTTGGGAAGTGCTTTCACTAAAGCAGAAATAACAGAAGTCTTCCCCGTACCGGCATACCCACGTAAGACGAAAGTCGGCTTTTGCTCAGGCTCCATAAGAAGAAACTTATTCATCTTAGAGAAAAAGGTAGCCTGACCTGTGGTAGGCTCAAAAGGGAAATATTTACTCAGCAATGTCGAGGGTCTCGGCAGTGACTCATTATCTTTACTCATACAAACGAATGTAAATGCCAAAAGACAAAATCAGCAAGGAAATCGAATCAAAGTTTGGAAATCAACTCAGATCACGTGTAAATGGTATTTTGATAGAGGAAGAAAAAATCTTGATGATCAAACATTTAATGGGAAACGGCAGAGTACTATGGTCTGTCCCAGGCGGTGGAATGCATTTTGGATTTAGTGCTTCAGAAAATCTAAAACGAGAGTTTTCTGAGGAAACTGGCTTAGATGTAGAAGTAAAAGCCTATCTTTTCGTTAATGAATACCTGGCAACACCACTTCACGCGATGGAACATTTCTTTCTCGTGGAGAAAATTGGAGGGAAATTCACACTAGGAACGGATCCTGAGCTTTATCCAGATTCTCAAATTATCGAAGAAATCAGGTGGATGGACATAAATGAAATCCGATCATTGCCTAATGAAGCCCTTCATCAAATCTTTTGGGGAATAAAATCACTAGAGGACTTAGTATTGTTGCGAGGATATTTTAATTTTGGAAATAATTCTCTAAAATAGCACGATTTATAACCTTCAACCTTACCCAGATTCTTAAAAATTTATCAAATGAATTTATCAAAAGTACTATCCTTGGTCTTCTTCGTAGTGGCAATTGGTCTTGGCTACCTTCTCTGGAAAGGTGTTGACGACGTAGTTGAGGACGAAAAAAGAATTGCACGTACAGAGGCAGCAATAATCGAAAAATTACAAATGCTAAGAGATGCAGAACTCGCATTTCAAGCTTCTAATGGAAGGTATGCTGCAAACTGGAATGAATTAAAGAATTTCATCCAAACTGGTCAAATCTGGCTTGTACAAAGAACTGAAACTACTAAGGTGCTAGATTATGGCGCAGAAGAAGTATCAGTAGAGTTCGATACTTTGGGTTCTGTACCTGTTATTGATTCTTTATTTAATGAAAGAAAATATCCTGATTTCAACCTTGACGCCTTGGTAATAGTACCAGGTTCTGGAGGGAAACAGTTTGAATTCTTTGCAGACAAGGTGGAAAGAAACTCCTATGAAATCTCTGTATTTGAGATTAGAGATCCTGCTCCAATCAACCCAGATAGAAGACTTAACAATAATGAGAAAGCTTTGAAAGTAGGTTCAAGAACAGACGCCTCTACCGAAGGTAACTGGAAATAAAACCTCCTATTTTGGAAAGTAACCTCAAAGTATTCAAAAGTGATAGGTTTGATGTGGAAGATGCATCAAGCCTATCACTTTTTTTGTATCCCGATTCTTTATTCATCTTCGCGAAGGATAAGAACAATACAAATATTTGTATCCACGAATATTTGAATTTCAACTGGAATTCATTAGAACAGCTGGTGATATCTGATCACTTGTTGAAAAATGACATTCCTGCTACGATCTATCTACATCATCCGATTTTTAGCCTAGTTCCGGGAGTTTTATTCCAACCTGGTGAAGAGGCTACCTATTTGTCGTTTGCAAGCGAACAACATCCTAACACAAGCTATTTCAACACACCTCTGGACAGCAATAACCTTCAGGTTTTATCTGGAATAGAAGGAAAACTGAAAAAATCTCTTCAAGCACGTTTTTCAGAATTGACTTTTCATCATGGTTCTGTATCCTTTTTATCTTATCTCTTCAAAGAGAGGTTCAATTTGATTGGACAGGAAATTTTGATCAGCATATTTGGAAATCAAATTTATGCTGCAGCTTTTTCGAACCAAGAACTTACTGCTTTCAACATGTTCTCTATAGATTCTAATGCAGATATCTTGAAGTATGCATTGATTATCATTGAGCAATTGAAATTTGATAGAAATCACGTACGCATCAGCCTTTTTGGGGCTACTGCTGAAAGCGGGATTACTTGAAGAATGGGGAAAAGAATATTTTCATCATTTTAGACTCCTGAGTCCTCATGCCAATCAAAATTACACGCATGGTTTCAAACATTTGAAATCTGTCAATCTATTTGAAACTAATTGGCAATTTGATTAAGCAAAATACTCATGAGTCAAGTGAATAAAGAAACTATTGACATGAAAAAAATAGCCATTTTCCCTGGTTCCTTTGATCCTTATACACTTGGTCATCACGACATAGTGATGAGGAGTCTAAACTTGTTTGACGAAGTAATTATCGGAATTGGCTATAACTCTACTAAGAAATCCAGGTATTTTGAAATAGATGATATGGTGAATAAGGTGGAGAGTGTGTATGAAAACATACCTGGAGTAAAAGTGATTGTCTACAACGAACTTACCTCCACCCTAGCTAAAAAGCATGACGCTAAATTTCTAATTAGGGGGTTGAGAAATACTACCGATTTTGAGTACGAAAATACAATTAGTCAAATGAATCGCTACCTCAATGCTGAATTGGAGACGGTATTTCTGATTACCTCTCCAAGATATGCTGCGATTAGTTCGACCATTATTCGGGAAGTTCATCGATTCGGCGGAGACGTCACCGAATTCCTTCCTTACAATGTCTGAGGTTTCAGGTGGCTCTTTATAAATTGCTTGAAGAGATACCGCATCGAAGGATAGGAATTGATTAAGGCTATTTTTGCATCTGCCTCAAAAAACCATCTTATATCATCTATTCCCTCTTCTTTTTGCGGCGTCATGTCGACATCGCTGACGCAATCCATCTCAAACCAATAGGTCTTCTTTAGGATGCTTTTTCTATCTTGGGTGTAGGTATGCCAAGTATTGCAGATCTTCTTGCCCGCTTTCACTTTCACAGCACACTCCTCTTCCACTTCACGTACAGCACATTGCTTTGGAGTCTCTCCTTTTTCAAATTTTCCTTTAGGGAAATCCCACTTCCCTAATCTAAAAATGAGGAGCATTTTATCCTTTTTGGATACGATACCGCCTGCAGCTTTAATAATTGAAAAACGACTCTTTACAAACTTTTTCAGTGCTGCTTTATCCTTAGTCACCAAAGTGATCGAATCCAGATCTTTGAGCTTTCTGGTGCGCAGGATATACAATAACCTAATGATCAAATCATGCGAAGGCTCATGAAAAAGCACATCATCTTTCCAAGGCAAATGTGCAGGAAGCTCCTCCATATCAGAATAAACTGTTTCGTAAGACTTAGAAGGGTTCAATTCTTCGTAGCTTATCAGATCAAAAGGTTTGTCATTCACAAAGATTCTCATGATGAATCAAAGGTTTTGGCGTGGTTGCAATTAGTCAAAAGTGCATATTTTTTTCACTTGCTACAACCTTAGGCTAAGTTTATCTCTTATTTTTGCTACATGGAAATTTTAGACGCGAATGTAGCTGCTGAAGTAGCTGATAAATTATTGGAGATTCAGGCGATAAGACTTCAACCTGAGAAACCTTTCACCTGGGCTTCAGGCTGGAAATCCCCTATTTACTGTGACAACAGACTTTCATTGTCTTTTCCAAAGGTTCGCACCATGATCAAAGAGCAGTTGACCAGGAGCATTCAACATTATTTCCCAACTGTGGAAGCAATTGCAGGAGTAGCTACCGCTGGTATTCCCCAAGGAGCTTTACTTGCCAATGATCTTGATTTGCCATTCATCTATGTACGCTCGAAAGCAAAAGGCCATGGAATGGAGAACATGATAGAAGGAAAGGTGGTACCGAGCCAAAAGGTAGTGGTGGTAGAAGACTTGGTCTCAACAGGGGGAAGTTCTCTCAAAGCAACGCAAGATTTGTTAGACGCAGGATTTGAGGTACTGGGAATGGTGGCCATTTTCAGCTACGGATTTGATGTGGCTACTCAAAACTTCAATAAGGCAGGTGTGAAACTTGTTTGCCTTAGTCATTATGAAGCCATGCTACCTATGGCTGTGCAGAGAAAATACATTACAGATGATACACTGGAGTCTCTTTCGGAATGGAGAAAAGACCCATCGGTTTGGAAGCAATAAGCTATATAAATAAAAAAATGGCAGTGATTTCTCACTGCCATTTTTTGTTTTATAGTCCCTTTCCTACTTTTCAAAAAGACCAATTGATCCTCCAACCCAGTCTTTATCTTTATTAAATTTTACACCAATCATCTCCCCGCGGCTAAGTCTGGCAAGGTTTCCCACCAAAGAGGGCTTCTCGTCCTTTTCTGGCCACAAAACCAAAATCCTTACTTCCACTTTCACCTTGCCATCGGGAGACTGAATCACAGGAGCATAAGCTACTTTTTTCTGAAGTATATACAGATCCTTGTCCTTCACTTGCCCTATATCCTCTTTTTCCACATTAAAAATCACTCCTGAGCCTGAAAAGGAAAACAAAGGCTTTAATACATAATTCTCCAGATCCTCAGGAATCTCGTCTATCTCACTAAGCAACTTGGTTTCTATAAAATATTTCCCCTGAAGATGGGGCAGTATAAACTTCGAAATCCTAGTGTACCAATTGGGATGCCCAGCCCATTCTACATCCAAATTATCTTGAAAACTGAACTGCAATTTCAAGTCTTTGCGCAAGTCCAGCTCATCAAAAATCACTCGATTATAAATTCGTTTGATATGAATTTTTGTACCGGATTCATCTTTATAAAAAAGTTGATTTCCCTCTTTAATTACATCAGTGACGCAAATGACTGGAATTCCTAAATCTCTGCGGCAATAGTAAAAGTCTATCTTGGTATTCTGTTTTTCCGGCTCTATCTCCAGCAAAACCACTTCTGAACTATCATGTCCATTGAAAACAACTTCCTTCAGTTTCTCCAAATATCGATCTGCATCCATCCCAGATAAATAAGGCGTCAATTCACCAATAAATGGATACTGCTTTTGAAATTTTTGGTAAAGATTGAATTGAAAATTGAAAATGGAAGGAAAGCCCTGCACTTCGATAAGTTTGGGCACTATGTTTCCGTTTTCTTCACAAATCCCAAAATCGATAGCCATAAATTGGGTATGGGCATCTTCATGGGGAACCTCAGTATTTAGATCGATTGCCCGCTGAGTAAGGGCTTTGAAGTCTGGTTTTCCAACGAAATCACAAACTTCCAGACAGGCTTCTTCCAATTGCTTTTTCAGCTCATTTGGAATGAAAAATGGGGTTTCTGCTACTCTGAAAGTTGGCGCATAATTGAAGTCCGCAGCTATATCGGCAAGGAAATCCTGATATTTCTCAACAGAAAATTCCCTATTAAATTGAGCTCTCAAGGATTCAATCATGGCGTTTTAAATTAAAGTAAGAGATTTGGAAGCCTTAACTAGTTGGATCGATTGCTCAAGGAAATTTGGAATGAGCGTCTCGTTGGTTTTGTAGATTTTATCTTCATCTACCAAATGCTCCAGCATTCTCCTAAACTTAATTTTACCCTTTACCGCAATAATTTTTTCTTTGACTTCAGCCTTTTTCAAATGCGCCAGGAAGCTTATAGGATCCGCTTCAGGGTGGAATTGCGTTCCTACCATTTCTGGAGAAAACCGAATAGCCATAATAGCCCGCTCATATTCCACATGATCACGAATCTTCTCCAGCGCAATAATTTTAGCTCCAAGGACCTTGAATTTCTTTAAATCAGGCTGAATCACTTGATAATCTCGGGAATCTATCGCCCAGAAAGGATTATCCAGATTTTGCAGCAAGGAATCCTTGTGTCCATCGGCTGTCTTATGAACTGACATTACTCCGAAAGAAGTAGATTTTCTCTTAGTAAGGGTGCCTAATCCAAAGTGCCTACAGGCCATTTGGAAGGAATGACAAATGAAGAGAATGTATTTCTTATGATTATGATTTTGGTTCCAGATCCATATCTGGTCCAAAAAATCAAAATATTTTAAATCCCAATGACCATCTCCATCCATTGGATTTCCTGGACCACCGGTGGATATAAAGAGATCATAATCACGGATTTCTGGTATTTCGGCTTTGCCTCTCACGTCAAATACCTTGTAGGTTAACTGGCTATCGAATCTAGCCACTATCTCCTTGATACAACGCATTCCCTGATTTGGCTCGCCATCGTACATATCTAAGATCGCCAAGTTCAATTTTTTCTTTCCCACGTTGCCTAATTTTATTTTTCGCTCGCAAAGGTAATAAAAGCCCTTAAATCCCCTCTGTAAACTTTGACGTGATCATATCTACTACCTTTTTCAAATCTTGAGTTTGATTAAAAACTGCTAATTGTTGATCTGCCCCAGTTCCATTTTTAAGGATTTGATGTACATAATCGATTTCTGGACGACTATCCAATTCATCCACCACATCGTCTATAAAATCCAAAAGCTCCATGATCAATTCGGAAGTAGGGACTTCTATTTTCCTTCCAAAATCAATAAGCTTCCCTTCAATACCATTCCTTGCTGCGCGAAACTTATTTTCTCGGATCAGCGCTATTCTATAAATATTAAAACTAGTGTTGCTCAAAAGAAGCTTATAGAGTTTAGCAACTACCGCTTGAATTAAAGCAACGATACAAGTAGTCTCATCTACAGTGAGACACATGTCGCAAATGCGGAATTCAATAGTGCTGAAAAATGGATGAATCCGTAGATCCCACCATATTTTCTTGGGATTGTCTATGCAGTTCGTTTTGACCAAAGTCTCCAGATAATTATCATAAGACTGTACAGAATCAAAATATTCGGGTAACCCAGTCCGCGGAAATTTGGCAAATATCTTTGCTCTAAATGCCTTAAAGCCTGTATTTCTACCCTCCCAAAAAGGTGAATTTGTTGTCAGCGCATAAATATGTGGCAGAAAATAACAGGCTTGGTTCATCAGCTGAATTGCAATTTCCCGGTTATCAATCCCCACGTGAACATGAAGACCAAAAATCAGATTAGATCTGGCAATATCTTTTAACTCGTCTACAATTACATGGTAGCGTGGATCATCAGTAATCTCCTGATCTTGCCATCTGGCAAAAGGGTGAGTACTGGCTGCTCCAACCACTAAATCTTGTTTAGCGGCTAATTCGGATATTTTATTTCGAAGTGAAGAGACTTCAGCTCTTGCTTGGGCTACATTTTCGCAAACATTGGTACCCACTTCTACCACCGACTGGTGCATTTCTGCTTTCACTTGCTCCTTCAGCGTGATCTTTCCCCCCTCCACAATTTTAGACATGTGAGAGCGAAGATCTCTAGTTTCAGGATCTATTATCTGATATTCTTCTTCTACCCCCAATGTAAATTTGGGAAGCTTTTTCAGTGATGAAGCCATGTTATATCGTTAAGCTGAAATTTTTTAGAACCTCTTGGCAGTACTCACAGAATCCCTCATAAATGTCCCCCAGGTGAGATTCATTTTACCTGGTTTCTGCGCTTTGGCATAGCTGATTGCCATTTTCGCAGCTTCTTCTACCACCCATTCAAAATTTTCTGCTCCTACAGAATTCACGTCAGCATCCGGAGCGGGATTTCCAAAATCAATTGCATAGGGAATACCATCTTTCACCGCAAATTCTACCGTATTGAAATCATAGCCTAGCCCCTTGCATAGACGCAAAGTATAATCTTTGACGGTTGCCAATAATTTTTTTGAAGAAGGTGGCCCATCGACCACATACCTAAGATGATGCGGATTACGTGGTTCGTAAGGCATGATTTTTACGGCTTTTCCACCAAGACAATACACTCTGAAATACTCTTCAAAAACAATTTCCTCCTGAAGCATCATTACTAACTGACCAGTTTCTGGGTGTGTTCTAAAAAACTCCTCCTTATCCTCTAAACGGTAAACATTTTTCCAGCCTCCTCCAGCATATGGCTTCATATAAGCAGGAAAACCTACATAATTAAATATGCCTTCCCAGTCTAAAGGAGCTACCAAATTTCTAAAAGACTTGGAAGTGGTATCATCCGGATGTTTGGAAGAAGGTAAAATCACTGTTTTGGGAAGTGGTACTCCCAATTGATCTGCTAGGGCATTGTTGAAGAATTTATCATCTGCACTCCACCAAAAAGGGTTATTGATCACGGCGGTGCCAGTTAAGGCAGCATTTTTCAGATAGGCTCTATAGAAAGGGACATCCTGAGAAATTCTATCAATTATCACTGCATACTCTGTTAATTGATTTTGGATCACCTTGTCAATTTGTACCGCTTCTGCGACAATTCCTTTTTCAGCTTTTTGATTTACCCTGTCTATAAAAGCTTGAGGAAAAGTGTCCTCCATTCCGAAAAGTATTCCTATTTTTTTCATATCGTATGATAATAAGTTGACCTAATTAAACTTAATTCTGCTGAGGTAATGAGGGAACATTTCTTTCCAAACATCCCAATCATGCTGACGGTTTTGCCTTACATCAAACCAATGATTGATGTTTTTGGCTCTAAGTGTATCATGTAGCTTAATATTCGCATCAAAGCATATATCCCAATTTGATGTTCCCAAAACGATATCCATTTTCCATAACTCTTGGTCATGAAGCCCTGGCAAATACTCTAAGGGATTATTATAGAAGATATCATCGTGCTGATAGCCATCCATAAAGCTCCGAATATCAAATGCTCCAGAAATACTAAACATGTGGCTCACATAGCCGGGATGCCTAAAGGCAAAATTGGCAGCATGATATCCTCCAAAGCTACAACCAGCCATAACCACCTTAGCCACAGGGGTATTTAATCTGATTCGCTCTACTATCTCATGACAGATCATTTTGTCATAAGCGACATGATGCTGAATTCGCTGATGTGGGTGAATTCTTTTGTTGTAAAAACTATCCGCATCATTGCTAATTGGACAATAAATTTTGATGAGTCCTTGCTCTATATACCACTGAGCCGATTTCACTAAACCCATGTCCCGGTTTTCATGAAAAGAGCCTTTTGAAGTAGGGAAAACAACGACAGGGTAGCCTGCATGACCAAAAACCAACATTTCCACATCCCGCTGCAGGTGGGGAGAAAACCATTTTAAATATTCTTCTTGCATAAATAAAATTTCAACTAACAGTGAAAAATCAGAGGTTTTCTCTCATTTACAAATACTAGTCAAAATATCCTAAAAAGAAAAGAAAGATGGGTTAGGTTGCTGAAAAAAGATTAATTATCACCTATTCAAATCTAGGTCTGGTCTCATTTTATGCAGTGCATTTCGGATCAATCCTACCATTATATAGAGTAAACATGCCCCCACAAATAACCATTTGGTGGTACTGAAAAATGAAGCCATGTACCCAAGCGTCACGCTTTCTACAGGAAATTTTAGTATTAATCCTGAAACTGAGAGGTTTTCGAAAAGATCCAATAATACCGTGATAACAGGCAAAACTACCAGACATTTTTGCTTCCAGACTTTACAATTAAGTCCAATTAGCAGCAACAAGTAAAAAACCATGTAAGGGGTGTCCAAAAGCCATATTACCATGAGATACTGTTGCCTCATGCCTTCTCCCATACTATGTAAAACATTAAATGCCTCACGAGCAGAATAGGCAAATCGTAAATCCAATGCCAAATTTGGTGGCATGTAACGATTCAGCAGGAAATTGAAAGTAATAAACAAGGCAAAAAGCATAACTAAAATGAAGGGCTTTTCTAACTCTTTAAAAATAGTTTTCATAGAAAAATGTTCTGCCAAAAATGAATTGGGTACAAGTTACAAGATTCTAGTCTAAAGTTAAAAGTTAAGTCATCACAACTGATCTCTAAATTCTAAATTTAGATTTTAAACCAACTTGCATACATAGGATAGTTTTTAGCTGTTCTTGAAATCACCTCCTCCATTTCAATACCAGTATCTTTTACTTTTTTCGCGGGCATTCCGGCATAAATTGAATTTGCCTCTACAATAGTATTAGCTAAAACCACTGCCCCTGCAGCGATCACCGCACCTGAGTTGACAATTGCTCCATCCATCACTATCGCCCCCATTCCAATCAACACTCGGTCATGGATCGTACAGCCATGAACTATGGCATTGTGGGCAATGGATACTTGGTTACCAATGTAAGTACCTGCCTTTTGATAAGTGCAATGTATTATTGCACCATCTTGGATATTTGTATCATTCCCAATACGAATTTCATGAACATCCCCTCTTACAACTGCATTGAACCATATTGTACAATTATCCCCCGTCTGCACATCTCCTACTATAGTTGCGTTTGGTGCTAGCCAACACCCATCTCCGAAAGAAGGGCTTTTCCCATTTACTTCTAATTGCAATGCCATATTCATTCTCATCAAGGTTGCCGGATTTCTAAAAAATCTCAAACAAAGTTTAACATTTTCTTTTGTGTAATGAACTTTTTAGCAAACTTTGAGTTTGCATGTATATACATATAATTTCGAAAACAAACTCACACCAATGAAAACTATCAAACAATCTGGCTTTATTCTAGCGGCTGCACTGCTAACATTTGCATGCGGCCAATCCGGAGAAACAGTAGAAACCTCTGAAGCACAAGAAGTCGCAGCTGCTGAGGGTACTACACTTTCAATTGACAAATCAGCTACAGCTATTAAATG